>CAJXOS010000006.1 GCA_913057725.1 uncultured Lewinella sp. | reverse complement strand
GCACCTCGATGTCGGCTCATCGCAACCTGGGGCTGAAGTCGGTCCCAAGGGTTGGGCTGTTCGCCCATTAAAGTGGCACGCGAGCTGGGTTCAGAACGTCGCAAGACAGTTCGGTCTCTATCTGTTGTGGGCGTAGGAATATTGAAGAGATCTGTCTCCAGTACGAGAGGACCGGGATGGACGCACCTCTAGTGTACCTGTTGTGTCGCCAGATGCATTGCAGGGTAGCTATGTGCGGAATGGATAAGCGCTGAAAGCATCTAAGCACGAAGCCAACTCTAAGATGAGTATTCCATGAGGGTCGTAGAAGATGACTACGTTGATAGGCTATAGGTGGAAGTGCAGTAATGTATGGAGCCGAGTAGTACTAATTACCCGAAAGCTTCCTTTTTAAAATATAATTTTCGCAAACGCTGGAGCGAAGTAAAGTATACAAAACTTTATCCCTCACCTTGTTAATGTCATCAAAGGATGGCATTTAAGAAACAGGTGCTTGTACGAGTTATTATTACCTGGTACGAAGTACTTAAAAATTATTGGTGGCTATAGCAAGGAGGTTCACCTCTTCCCATTCCGAACAGAGAAGTTAAGCTCCTTAGCGCCGATGGTACTGCCTTTAGGTGGGAGAGTAGGTCGCTGCCAATTTATGAAGGGTCTATCGCTAACGCGGTAGGCCCTTCTCCATTTTAGGGAAAGAAAGAATAAGTAAGAAAGGTCGATCGCAGGCAGGCGGTGGGCCTTTTGGTCATTTTAAGGCAGAGGATAATAGTTCACCTCTTCCCATTGCGATCCGCCAACTGGCGGATAAGCTCCTTAGCGCCGATGATGAGTGAGCGTTTTCTGGTGAGAGCCAGAAGAGATGTCCAGTGGACATCTAAGTGAGGGAACCGCGCCAGCGGGTGGGCAGCCTAGGTGGGAAAGTAGGTCTCCCGATAGCTATCGGGAGCCAATTTATGAAGGGTCTATCGCTAACGCGGTAGGCCCTTCTCCTGTTTTAGGAAAATGAGTAAAGATCAACATAGAAGTAAGTTGATCTTTTTGATTGTAGCGGTAGAAAAAACCGCTACAGTGGTTACCGTTTGCTGAATCGTGCAATAAACTTTCAAATAAATAAATGAAAGGTATGAAACAGCTAACGCTTATAGCACTCTCACTTCTTTTTACATGCACTACCATTTTAGCGCAGCGCCTAGATGACCAGCGTTTTACGCATCAGTACTTACAGTTGCCTAAAGAACCACTGGCTGGTGAATTCCAAACCTACGCTGTCCAACTCAATCAGGGTTCCGTTAATCTTGCCAAGATGGGCATGTTGGAGTCCTCGATTATCAGTACCTATCTCAATCTAGAGAATTACGATTACAATGCAGATGCCGGTGACTTCCTGATTGAAGTCAATCTCGATGGCGATTTCTTCGTGTCCAAAGAAGCGAAGAAGAAGCAAAAAACTGAAGGCAAAGGAGATGATGCCAAAGTAGTCACCTACTACCAGTACCTAGTGAAGTTCCGGATCCCAATTACCTATCGTATCCTCGATGGCAAGCGTGAGGTAGTGGTAGACAAGATTTTTTCCGGTTATGATCGGCATTACGAAAAGACCTTTGGAGAGGCTTCTTCAACCGCTCGCCTGGAACAAGCATGGACGAATAGTGGGCAGGCTTCACTGGATAGTTGGGTAAAGGCAGAGTTTTCGAATCAAATGAGCGCATTACAACGCCATCTACAATCCTCCTATGATACCCGACCAGCTACGGAGACCACTATCTTCTATAGTATTAAGAAGGCTGATAAGATAGGCTATGAGGAAATGGCTGCAGCTGTACCCAGCCTTAAGTCTGTTGTTGAAGGAGCATCTGCTACCTCTCCTTTGAGTATGGAAGACTTTGGCGAGAATATTGGGCTTTGGGAAGCAGCACTAGCGAACGCTGATGCAAACGATAAAAAAGAATCAGTTGCTTTTCAGGCAGCAGCCTACAACTTAGCAACAGCCTCTTTGATCACAGGTGATTATGTACGTGCTCGTGAAATGGCTAATCGTTTGACGGATGCAGGTCGTCGGGAATGGCTACAACGTGCTATTATGCCTGTAATTGACGATCGTGATCAGCGTTTCACTGCCAATCAGAATGTGGAAATGACCTTCAATAGTAGCTTTGATCAAGCAAGTCATACTGCTTATATGGCCCAACAAAATGCTGTTGCACCAACTACTGCCCCTACGGGCGAAGATCAAGTAGGGTTTGTAGTGCTGCAAAACGGTCAGGATACGCTACACGGGATTCTCACTTATGATTACAAAGAAATTAGGGGCACCGATGGAGGAAAAACCCTTAAAGGAATACATCTCGAGGATCGAGCTAATCCAGATAAGGCTCGCCGTTACTTGGAAGTAGAAGAGTTCCTTTATATCAATAGAGGTGGGGTTACTTATTTCCCTGTTCGTATCTCCGTTGGACCAGTTGGAATTATGACCTTACAGGAACCGCTTTATGGTACCTCAGGCTTAGTACTGAATCGCCTAGATGAAGGTGATGGCGACTTTAGTTACTGGCTCGTTCACGGTGCTAAAAATAGAAAGGGCGAAACCGTACGTAAAGTATATGCTTTAGATGGCGGCCTGTTTCAAGGACTCAATAAATCACTGGCCAATAAGTTTGAAGGCTACTGCCCAACCATCGTTACTAAAGCGAATCAGGAGGTTTATGAATCTAATGGCACCTCCTATCGTGAAATCATAGATGATTACGCTGCCTGCAATGGTACGGAGACCTTTGAATAATAAATTCATAGGGTGACACAGCGCTAAAAACGGCCTCTGAGACAAGCAGCAGTCTCAGAGGCTGTTTTCATTTTGCCCTACTGTTGCAGCAGATATCTCCGCGAGATTGTTAGTACCTTTGCGTGCAAACCGTGCAATAGTTAGGATGAGCTTAACATTTCAGTGCCCAAGACTTAAAAAAATTAACCTTTACCTGTATCTTTTACTTCAAATTGCGTCTAAAAGCAAGTATTTGTGCACGGGACGCAAAGAAATGTCAGTAATGCATGGCTGCCTGTAATGCACGAATGAAAGACCTGGAGGTTATCCATAGTTATTTGGAATCCCAGGCATCACGCTGTTTTAACCTGCTATACGAACGCTATTCCGGCAAGGTATACGCTAAATGCCTTACCCTGTTAGGTGATACCGCTTTGGCAGAAGATGCAACCCAAGAAATCTTCACAAAGATTTTTCTAAACCTGGCCCGATTCAATGAGAAATCCAAGTTTTCAACTTGGCTTTACTCCATTACTTATAATTTCTGTATCGACTACATCCGACGGAAGAAGAAGGAAAAAGCCATCTTCTCCGATGAGATGGAGCGTGCTGCTGATATAGTAGGTGACAATATCCCGGATAAGGAACTATTGGAGCTAAACCTGGCTCAACTGGAACAGGTATTGCATAGTTTGAATCCAGGAGATCGAGCCATTTTGTTGATGAAATATCAAGATGGAGAGCAGATCAAAGATATTGCCAAGCAGTTTGGTAAATCGGAGAGCGCCATTAAGATGCAGATTAAGAGAGCAAAAGAACGAGCACGGAAAATAAGAGCAAAAAATTTCCCTGACGAGTCAAATTCTAATGTGTATGAGCGAAAAGCAAAATCCCTTCGAGGAAATGCAAGATGAGCAGATTCGAACCTTCTTTGAAGGACCCGCGGATCGTAAGATAAAGGCGCGTTTAGATGGTACCATGGGTACGTTCCGACTTCTCGGAAATATCGCCGATGTCTATCTCAATCGTTTTGTCGACACAATGGTAGGTATGGCTAATGGTGCTGGTGTTAGAGATGAGGAAGCTGAAGCCGACCAAGGACGGTTGCCAACCGGCGAGAAAAAATCAAATGACGATAGCAAGTATCCCAACTTATAATTAAAACCAGGAATGGAAACAACTTCAACTACGGGAATTCTAGATACTATCACTGAACAGCTGCTAACTATGGCAGCTATTATTCCTAGCTTGTTAACTGCGCTGGCAGTTTTTGTAGTTGGCCTATTACTCGCCAAAACACTACGCAAACTTATTGGAAAACTCCTGGCTAAAAGTGGCATCGATCGCTTAGCCGATCGGCTAAATGAGATTGACCTGGTCGCGAGTACAAGTGTAGAGCTTAAGCCAAGTGTACTTATTTCCAGTATTGTGTACTACATCATTCTATTCGTTTTCATTATGGCTTCGGTTGATGTCTTGGGGATGGCTGCCATATCCCAATTGATGACGGATATGATCAATTATCTACCTAAGGCCATTTCTGCATTTTTTGTGTTTCT
Organism: uncultured Lewinella sp.; assembly: GCA_913057725.1. Taxonomy (GTDB): domain Bacteria; phylum Bacteroidota; class Bacteroidia; order Chitinophagales; family Saprospiraceae; genus Lewinella. Next base: position 82,895 of record CAJXOS010000006.1, on the reverse strand, counting down.
GGTTGGCATCTTGTTCTGTGATTTAATCAAGAAATTGGTGCAAGCTGCTTGTGAATCATTGGGAATTGCTTCAGCACGTCTTTTGGCCAATGTGGTCTTTTACTTCCTTTTTCTGAATGTAGCCCTTATCACTTTGAAGCAGGCGGAGCTACAAACGACCTTCATGGAGCAGAATATCTCCATTGTTCTAGGTGGCGTAATCCTGGCTTTTTCTATCGGCTACGGCCTGGCATCACGTCCCCTTATGTCAAATATGTTGTCGGCCTTTTATAATAGAGAGCGTTTTCAAATGGACGATGAGCTAACGGTAGAGGGACAACGAGGTCGGGTGATTGGTATGGATAATACAACATTGACACTTCGTGTGGAGGAAGGAGAAGTTATCATTCCACTAAGCAAGCTTTCTAAGGATAAATACACCATCCATCGGCGGGCAAACTTCATGCCTATCGAGGAAGGAGACTCAAACGAATAGTACCCCTTTTGATAACTGGATTTTTTACAGTCAGCTTGTCGTAGCACAGCTGAGGGGGGTAGTATTTCTTAAAACTGGCATATACTCACTATTAAACCAAATACTTGTAATGAAGAACTTAAGTACACTCATGATCTTAATGCTGCTGTTCAGCTGTGTAGCCTTTGGGCAAAGCACAGAAGAGTTGCAGCAAATGAAAGAGGAGAAGGCCGCCGAGCTAGCGGAGTTAGAAGGTGAACTTTCAGACCTTACTGGCAAGGTAGATGCGCTTAAAGGAGAAGTCGCGGCTTTGACTGAGCAACTCACCCCCTACCCTCGCTGGGATAAAGGTTTGTTGGGAACAGTAGGTCTAAACTTTTCGACCTTCAACGACTGGCTATTACGCGATCAGCCGAATACATCAGCAGTAAACATCGGCTTTTCAACTACGGGCTTTGCCAATGCTGATTTTGAAAAATCTTTTTGGCGCAACAACCTGAACTTGACCTTAGGTTGGTTGAAGTTTGATGATCGGGACAACCCAGATGATGTTGAAGACTTTCAGGTGTCAGCGGATGCCTTCAATGTATCTTCTCTATTCGGATACAAGCTCTCAGACAAGTGGGCTATTTCTGCTTTGGGAGAATATCGTACATCTATCTTGGAAGATCGCTTCAATAACCCTGGTTATCTAGACCTTGGTACAGGAGCAACCTGGACACCTATCCAAGACCTTGTGGTAGTTATTCATCCTTTGAACTACAACTTCGTCTTCTCTGATATGGATTTCGAATTTGAATCTTCTCTAGGTGCTAAAGTAGTTACTGATTACTCTCGCGCATTGGCTAAAGGAGTAGTTTGGAAATCTAACCTTTCTGCTTTCCTTAGCTATGACGGAGCTGACCTCTCCAATTGGACTTGGGTAAACGGATTCTCTACAGCTGTTAAAGGTGTTGGTATCGGATTGGATATTGGTTTGCGTAGCAACAAGCAGGAAGCAAACGCTGCTATGCTGTCTGATAATCCACTACAGACGTACTGGATTCTTGGTTTGTCATACGCTGTTTCAACTAAGTAGCGTAGACCTCCAACTAGAAATAAAAGTGGCCCAGGTGGTAGTTCCTCCTGGGCCCTTACTGTATATACTCAGTCGATCTTTACCAAAATTATCGTATCAACGAAACACTGCCAGTGTATACTCGTCTAATTCCGTTGACGAATTCCACGGATGCTTTATAGGAGTAAGCTCCTTGTGGTAGAACTTTACCATCATAGGATCCATCCCAGGCAGCAGCTGGCTGATCTTCTGCTAGTTCGTCGGAGACATATACACGTTGTCCCCAAGGAGAGAAAATCTCTAATGTCCAGTCTGATAGGCCGATTCCAGCAGGTTTGAATACTCTTACATCACCAATTCCACTTTCCGGAGAGAGTGCATTAGGGAAGAATAATTCATACATGATCTCCGGCTCGAAGTTGACGCTCGTTGTATCTGTACATCCATTATCAGCAATGGCGATGAGTTCTGTTTGCCAGTTGCCATTTCTTGCGATGTCATGTATAGGATTTACTTCTTCGCTCGTGTTTCCATCACTGAAGTCCCAGCGATACCATTCTGCATTCTCACTTTCATTAATAAACTGTACAATGCCGCGGTAGGTGTCGGTAGGGTACTCCCAACTGAAGGCTGCAGTAGGCTTATCCAATAAGCTGATACTTCCTTCTAATTGAAGAGAGTCAAAACACAGGTCTTCATAACTCACTACGAGCTTTACATCGTAGCTACCTGGATCTCTGTATACAGTAGTTGGATCGGCCTCCTCTGTTGTTTCTCCGTTTCCAAAGTCCCATTTGTAGCTAGTAACATTTACAGAAGCATTGTCAAAAATGACGGTCTCTGGTACGCAACCATCATTGGTAATGGGTGCAAAATCAGCCAATGGCTGTGGAGCGATGACAAAATTAGTGGTAGCGCGATCTTCGCATCCAAATACGTTCTGTGCGACGAGTTCGGCAGTATAGGAACCTGCTCCACTGAAGTTTACAGTAGGCTCAGATAATGTGCTGCTCAAGCCATTGCTAAAATGCCATTCGTAGCTAATGCCGCCGCGCGTAGTGTTATTGATGAAGCTTACACTCTGCTCTTCACCACAATACAGATCTTGTGGAGTTGCAATGGCAGCGATGGGCACATCGTACACCCGCACATTTACGGTATCATAGTTAGAGTAACAACCCAACTCATTTGCCGTCCGGAAGCTTACGCTATACATGCCTGGTTCCGTAAAGGTGTGGCAAGGATTCACAGTAGTTGAGGTATTGCTGTCGCCAAATGACCACTCAAAGAAGTCGGCGTCCGTAAACTCTGCTTCCAGGCAAATGTCAAATGGTGGGCATCCACTACCACTTTCTGTCACAATCGTACCAGAAGGGCGCTCTAGGATAGTCACACTGCTGCTGTAGGTAGACTGACAGAGATAATCTGCATTACTCACCACCATTGTAACTGGATAGGTTCCAGCTTCTGTAAATTGATGGGTAGGCTCTGCTTCAGTGCTTTGAGTACCGTCTCCAAAATCCCAGAAAATAGTCAGGAATTCAGATGACTGATTCTCAAACTGAATCTCATCGTCTGGGCAAACCACAGGAGGATGACTAAACGCAGCGTCTGGACCTGGCAGTACGTCAATGGACATGCTTGTAGAGTCAGTGCCGCAGGCTGTCGTCACGTACTGGTACACGGTGTAGTATCCGGCTTCGCTAAAAGTATGGCTTGGGTCAAGAAGTACCGAGGTAGTTCCATCGCCAAAGTTCCAGCTTACTTCTGCTCCATAGTTAGAGTAGTCGGTGAAGTCTACTGTTAACGGTACACAACCTTCTGTATCACTTACATTGAAGAATGGAGTAATGTTCGCTGGTTCTACAACGATTGGTCTTTGAATGGTATCACTACCGCACGTATTAGAGGCAATCATAAGGATGTCATAGACAGTTGCTATACTGTCATTCGTAGTGAAAATTTGATTGTTTGGGATTGGTGCGGTGGAAGTGTTGCCATTTCTAAAGTCCCAGAAAAAAGCGTCTGCGTTACCAGTAGTCGTATTTGCAAAATCCAGCTCTAAAGAGCCACATCCAGCATCTACGGGTGTGCCGAAGTCAGCCACTGGACGTGCAAGCACAGTCACCTCATCTGTATAGTTTGCCTCGCCACAAGCGTTGCGAGCACTCAAGGCAACCTGGTAGGTGGTGTCAAATACACCAGGTAAGAATATGATTCCTGTTGGGTTCGGATTTGTGCTGGTTTGTCCATTGCTAAACTCCCAGTAGTATTCCGTCGTAATACCATCAGTAGCGTTTGTGAAATCCAGTGTAAGTGGGCCACAGCCTTCTGCATTGTCTAAACTGTATGCAGGAGCAGGTGCAGTAGCGATCACGATTTCTCCGTTGGTATTATCCGTACAGCCATACTCATTTGTCGCGAGGACGTTGATAGTGTACGTTCCAGCTTCCTGGAAATTCACTTGAATGCTTTCACCATTTAGGTTGTCAGCATTATTGATTGTCCACTGGTACTCCGTTGCTGCTTGCGCATTCACGGCCAACGATAAATCTGCCTCGACACAATAGTATTCTTCTAATTCAAGGTTCACCTCCGGTACGGGGTTGATACGAACAGCCATGCTATCCGTAAATACACACCCACTATCCTCGTCGGTAATGGAGTAGGTGAACCAGTGATCGATACCAATTGCTAGCTCATCCGTGAATACCAGGCCTGCGGTTGCGTCCAGTACTTCTGGTCCAGACCATTGCCCTCCTGCTGGAGTGGCCTGAGGTAATGCCTGTTGACCTGCATCTGCACAAAACGCCATGTCGACGCCTGCCTCCAAGTCGCCTGGTCCTGTGATCTGTAGCTGAAGAACATCGCTGCGTTCGCAATCGGATTCGTTCGCTACGGTGTAAATATATTCGTGGTCTCCACTTCCAGCTTCGTTAAGATCTACGATGCCGTTGAATGGATCAATTACTCCAGGACCTGACCAGCGTCCTCCGACCGGAGAGCCTAGCAGTTGGATTTCTCGTTCAGTAATACACGCTGCTCGGTCTGCTTCCGCAACTACTTCACCAGGGTCAGTAATGTCGATGAAGAGTTCTGTAGTTACAGTACAAAGCTCGTAGTCATAACTCAATTGTACGGGGTGAGTACCTTCTCCAGGAGTGTTGAAAGTACCGTTATCGGGGTCGCCAATAAAGGTGCCCGACCAGCTGAAGTTTCCTCCTGCCGGCAGGGCACTAGGCGTGAGTTCCTCTGATAGGATGATGTTCTCGCTCTCAATGCAAAAGATAGAAGTATCAGGTGCACTAACAACGGGCAATGCTTGCACGTCTACCGTGCTTTCGGTGCTCAATAGGCAACCATTAGCATCGGTGTATTCATAAGTCACAGTAAAGGTTCCTGCACCACTTGTGGTGGGGTCAAATAGACCAGGAGCAGGTTCGGTTATCCCAGTGCCGACCCATTGACCACCAACTGGGGAGAAATTAAGTGGTGTTGGGGCGGCATTAGCACATAGTGCAAGCTGTTCTGTCGATATAGTTGTTTCACTTTGTACAATGCTCAGTTCGGTGACTTCTGCATATACACAAGCGCCATCCTCTATTAGGTAGAATAACTGATGATCACCTAGGCCGGCAATGGTAGGGTCAAATAAACCTTCTGGCGTTACACCATTTCCAGACCAGGTTCCTCCAGCGGGAAAGGCTTCCAATTGGATTGGGTCAGAGGCCTCACATACTGGATTGGGAGTGGTAAGCTCTATTGCTACCTGCTCTGGTTCCTGGATAGAGAAGGTGGTACTTGCGGTAGCAGATGGGCAGTATTGACTACTAGCTACCACACTGATTACGTATTCACCTGCTTCTTCAAACGCTACGGAGGGGTTGTTGCCAGCAGGGATGGCAGGAGCAGATGGTCCACTAATACTCCACTGCAATTCATCGATTGAGCCAGAGGATTGGACCAAGCTACCTAGTTCAATAGTACTGGATCCACAGGCAGGTGCGGGAGTCAAAAGACTGAGCTCAGGTTCTTCAAAAACCTGGACCATAGTAGTCCATTGCTCTTCGCCGCAATCATTTCCAGCGGTGAGAACCACAGGGTAGACACCTGCAGCGGTGAACTCTACTACTGGTGCCGTTTCAGAATCATCAACGATGTTGACACCAGAACCTGTTGGGAAGGTCCATTCAATGTAGTCTGCGTTGTCGCTGTCGTTACTAAAGCTTACAGTCATTGGCACACAGCCGCTAGCATCGCTAGCACTGCCGTTGGCCATAATGCTTGGTACTGGTCTGTTGATTACTTCAATTGTACTGCTTGTGCTTACAGTACCACACTCGTTACTTACGTGTAGCGTTACATCATAAGTGCCAGGTGTTGAGAAGGTATGATCTGGATCTTGTTCGGTAGATGTAGTGCCATCACCAAAATCCCAGAAAAAGTCATCGCCAGCACAGCTTCCATTGGTAATAATAAGTGGATCGCCGGCACAGATGACTTCTGGAATATTAAATGCAGCACGTGGCTTAAGCCGAACGGCTACCGGGGCAATCTGCGTATGGCAGCTCTGGCCCTCATCACAAAAGCGATAGATTTCAAGGCTGATGTTGTAGACGATAAAACCATTATTAGCAGCGCAGGCAGCATCTTCATCTACAGTGTAGGTGTAAAAATGGTTAGCTACTTCGTATACGGTATCACGTTCACCGTTGCCCCAGTCCCAAACATAGAAGTCGATGTTGGGTATGATAGTCTGGTTGGCAACTTCGAAGGTGGCACCTTCGCAAACGGCGATCTGTTCACTGAGTAGAGCCCAGTCGGCAAAGATATCGCCGCATTCATCTGTAATACATTGGGCGGAGACTTGTGTGAGTAGGCACCAGCTTACCAGACAGCAAGTCAGGGAAATGCGGGTTAATAATTGCATGGCGTGTCATAAGGATTTGGAGACGTAGTGTAGCATCTCTGTTCAACAAAAGGAGGATTCCACGTAGGGGTATGCTTATTTATACCAGGTATTATTCCAACGGCGGTGATTAGATCGGCCAACCGGTGGGCATTGGACGTTGCCTCTTTTGCGACGAGCATTGCTACGTCTGCCATTTCCTTTGCTAGGGCTTAATAGCCCGCAAAACATGCCACCATTTTGGATGAAATACCTGACGTTTAGTTCTAACACACCTCCTGATGCGGAACGTAAGCCACCAATATTCATATCATAACTCAACCCGATTTCAACAGCTTGATTTTTATTCATATCCAAGCCGATTCCTACGTAGGCGATAAGTGCGTCTGTGTTCTGAAAACCAGCCAGTGGATGGCTGTTGTGGTAGAAAAGACCAATAGAACCGCCCTGGTATACACCCGTTACTCCAACGGTTGTAGCAGTTAAGCCACCTTGGCCTTCCACCCGGAATTGAGGAACTACCCTAAAGCGATTGATCTGGCCATTGCCAACGCTAAGGAATGGCAAATAAACACTACCGTGTGCGGTCCAGCGTAGTGGGAGTCCGGTGTCAAGACCTTGTAGAGACTCCACTGGGCCAGTATTGAATCGAACGTTTAGTAGGTTGTTGAATGCAAAGCCATAGTCTAATTGGATCTTCTCCTTTCCTTTGTTTTTGATGTCAACGCGGTGGATGAAACCGAAATCAACTCCGCCGAATTGAACGGGGGCACGGTTGCCAGGATCGAATGCGGAGGCATTGATGTTACCGAAACGAGCATCTAGTTGGTCCGAAAATACAAGTCGATCCCAGTCGATGCGTTTTTCCATCCAGTAGGGAGCAATGCCAAATCTGAAATTGTGAGTTGCTTTGCGAGTGTCCGCACGAGCTACAAAACCAAACTGCAGCTTAGCAGCGGTCGTTGCTAGTAGACCTTCTCCTTCTACATCGCGTGCTACACTAAAGCCAAAAGCGCCAGGTAGACAAGGTTCGAAGTTGTCGACGGAGAAATAAAGGGAATTAAACCCTTCGGGGATTTGATTCCATTGGCGGCGGTAGCTCACCGTTCCAGTTAGGCCGCCATTAATACCAACATAGGCTGGATTTAAATGCAATGGCGCATTAAAGAACTGTGAAAAGATAAAATCTTGTCCCCTTAGTGTAGGTTGGTTGGTTAGTAGCCAGCATACGGCTACCATAGCTGCTATGCGCAGCATTTGAGTCAAGTGTACCATTTGAAGTCGATTTTTGGGATCAGCGAGCCCAAAAAAGACATAAAGCTACCAGCGGTTTTTAATCCAGTAAGCTAATGTCAATACATACCGATCACCTTGAGTCTGGATACACCAAACCCTAATAAAGCGTCAGTATGGATGGCAGGGGAGACCGAGTAGTTTGATGCTAAATGAATAGCCTCATAACCCGAATGACCATTCCGAGCTGAATGTGCTAATACCTATTCCAATAATGTTGAACTCACTTAATCGTAATAACCGAGGACGCTAATAAAGCTAGGTATTCTTGTGTTGCCTAGTTGCTTTTGTTGTCCATGGGGAAGGACCTGAAAACCCAGTGTACGTTCTCAGGTTAATTCAAAGATAAAGACATTGGGCAATAAACCAAACTATGTGGCGAAAAAAATTCGTTAATTTTCGCTTTTACGGATTTTATACACGTAATTATTCCGTTTATCATTTTGGCACGAAATTTGATATAAATGTTGATTTGTGCCTATCTAATTAGAGTGACACTACCCGTATAAATGCGTTGAATGCCGTTTTGGTACTGGACTGTGGCCTTATAGGCATAAGCTCCTTGCGGAAGAATTTCGCCTTGATAACGGCCATCCCAGGCTGCCGCAGGTTGATCCTCTTCGATTTCCTCAGAAATGAAAACTCGTTGACCCCAAGGTGAGAACACCTCTAGTTTCCAGGATGCCAAACCAACTCCTACGGGCTTGAACACTCGGACCTCTCCTTCACCGCTCTCTGGCGAAAGTGCATTCGGGAAAAACAGGTCATACATGAATTCTGGTTCGATATCTACCAGAGCAGTATCCGCGCAGCCATTTTCAGCCAGAGCTATCAATGTGGTCTGCCAACTGCCATTGTTGATATAGTCATGAATTGGATCAACTTCTTCGCTGGTAGCTCCGTCGCCAAAATTCCAGAGATATGTATCTGCATTGGTGCTTTCATTTGTAAATCGAACCAATCCGCGATATGTATCGGTCGGAATATCCCAGCTAAATGCTGCCGTTGGTCTTTCTAACAACTCTACGCTGCCGTTTAGTCGCAAAGAGTCGAAGCATTGTCCCTCATAACTTACTTGTAGACTGACGTCATACACTCCAGCTTCTTCGTACTCCAAAGAAGGGTTGGGTTCTATACTGAACTCTCCATTGCCAAAGTCCCAGAAATAGTCAGTTGCGTTAAGCGAGGCATTGTCGAACACGACTACCTGCGGTGCACAATTATCTACTAAGATCGGGGCGAAGTCAGCCAACGGTTGAGGCAGTATCGTAAACTCCAATGAGGCTTCATCCTGACAGTTGAAGGTATTAGACACCACTAATTCTGCTGTTTGTACTCCGATCTCTGTGAACGTTATGGTCGGGGAACGCAGATCACTACTTAAGCCGTTGCTGAAATTCCAGTCGTAATTGGTAGCTCCTTCCGAATTGTTGGTGAAGGGGATTTCCTGGATTTCGCCGCAATAAAGATCTTGATCGATGCTAATGTCAGCTATCGGCTCTTCAAATACGCGTACACTGATGGTGTCGGCAATGGAGAAGCATCCTTGCTCATCAGCGGCTCTGAAACTTACGGTATACTGCCCCGACTCAGCAAAGGTGTGACAAGGATTGAGACTCGTCGAACTGTTTTCGTCGCCAAAGTCCCATTCGAAAAAGGAAGCTCCGGTAGATGTTGCTTCCATGCAAAGATCCAACGGAGGACAACCACTTGCACCTTCACTCACAATGGCACTATTAGGGCGTTCTAATACTTCTACTGTGCTATTGTGCGTAGCTTGACACAGGAAGGCAGAACTGCTAATAACCAACGTTACAGGGTAGTTGCCGGGCTCTTGGTATACGTGTTTCGGAGCGATAGCAGTACTTGTATTGCCATCTCCAAAATCCCAGAAGATCGTCAAGAACTCTGAAGATAGATTCTCGAAAGCAATTGTCTGGTCAGGGCATACGGAGACCGGGTGATCAAAGAGTGCATCAGGGCTTGGTAGTACCTCAATATTCATCATGGTTGAATCAGAGCTACAGGCGGTATTGACGTATTGATAAACGGTGTAGTAACCAGCGCTGTCAAAAGTGTGAACAGGGTTTTCTTCGGCTGAAGTGATTCCGTCGCCAAAATTCCAGGTCACATTGGCACCAAAGGAAGAGTAATTGCTGAATTGAACGGTAAACGGTGCGCACCCTTGGTTGTCGTCTACTCCGAAGAAGGGCGTCACGTTACTAGGTTCTACCAAGATCGGGCGTTGAATACTGTCGCTTCCGCAGACGTTGGTGGCAATGAGCAGGACGTTGTAGGTCGTTGCTGCAGTATCCGTTGTGGTGAATATCTGGTTGCTTGGCAAGGAATCAGTGGAAGTTTCGCCATTGCCGAAGTCCCAGAAAAAACTGTCGGCATTGCCGGTGGTTACATTAGCAAAACTAACTTCAAGTGGGCCACAACCATTGTCTACAGGAGTGCCAAAGCCTGCTACGGGGCGTGCATACACATTTACTGTGTCTACTACGATCTCATCGCCGCAAGCATTACTGACACTCAGTTGCACGAGATAGGTGGTGTCGAAAATCCCAGGGGTGTAAATAATTTCAGCGGGGTTAGCCTGATCACTGCTTTGGCCATTACCAAAATTCCAGTCGTACTGCATGTCGATACCATTGCTTGTATCGGCAAAATTCACTGCCAGTGGCCCACATCCTTCGTTGTTGTCCATAGTGAAGGCCGGAGCTGGCGGTGCTGCTACTTGCAGATTGTCATTCGTGGAATTCATGCAGCCCGCTGAATTTTGGGCACTCAGCACGATATCATAAGTGCCGCTGCTAGCGATATTCAGGCTAATTGAATCCCCGCTGAAAGATTCGTTATTAAAGGTCCAGGTGTAGGATATATTCTCTTGTGGGTTGGTGCCTATTTGTAGGTCGGTATCTGTACATACATAGTCTGGAAGTGCTAGGCTTACTGTTGGAATTGGCAGTATTTGCACCGCTACACTATCGCTAAATGTACAGCCTGTGCTGGCGTTGCTGATCGAATAGCTGTACCAGTAAACGGAGTCTAAGGTCAATAGGTCAGTGTCGATCAACCCCTGGTTAGGTTCACTTATAGCAGGGCCTGACCACTGGCCTCCTGCTGGAGTTGGAGTCGGTAGTGCTTGTTGTCCGGCGCCCTCGCAGAATTCAAGGTTAAGGCCGGCATCCAAGTTGCCTGGGCCTTGTACATCTACCACGAGTGTATCACTTACTTCGCAGCTACTACCTTCGGCAAGCGTGTAGGCGTATTCGTGTAATCCGCTTCCTGCTATATTGAGATCAATTGTCCCTGCGAAAGCATCGACAACGCCGGGTCCTGTCCATTGCCCTCCGGCCGGGGTGCCGCTGAGTGTGATACTGTTTTCACTGATGCACACACTTTCATCTGGGCCAGCAACTGCTTCATCCGGGTCTTGAATATTGATAACAACGGTCGACTCCGCTACGCATTCATCCAAAGTGTATTGGATTTGTACAGGATATACGCCTTCGCCGGGAGTGTTGAAGGTACCATTGGATGAATCTGTGATTTGATCTCCGGACCAGCTGAGCACTCCTCCCTCTGGGGAGGCGCTAGGCATGAGCTCGGACTGCAATTCAATGGTGTTGGCATCAATGCAAAAAATAGAGGTATCGGGGGCAGCAATGAGTGGAAGGGCCTGTACCATGGCCATTGTCGATTTGCTAATCAGGCAACCACTTGGGTCCACCAATTCGTAATTGAGGTCGAACTCACCAGCGCCGCTCACAGAAGGGTCAAATAGTCCCTGGCTAGCATCGGTTATTCCGACGCCTGTCCAGTTTCCACCCTCCGGTGAAAATTGTAGGCTGATGATAGTATCGTTCTCGCATACAGTGAGCATGTCTGAGGTGTTTACACTTTGACCAACTAGGATCTCCACACTCAAGCTGTCTCCGTAAATACAGGCACCGTCCAAAATTTGGTATTGCAGACTATGGGTGCCTAATCCTACAACGGCAGGATCAAAAACACCACTGGAATCGATGCCTACCCCTGTCCAGAATCCTCCTGCGGGGGAAGCAGACAAGGAGACTGGATCAGAGGCGTCGCAGATGGGACCGGGCGATGGCAACTCCAAAACCACCGTATCCGGCCGCTGTACAAATAGCGCGCTTGTATCAGATGCTGGTTCGCAATAACCATTGCTCACCGTCAATTCAATCAGGTAGTCGCCGGGCAACGGAAAGTTGACCAGCGGGTTTTCTTCGTTAGGGATGTTGAGGGTGTCAGGGCCTACAGCCGTCCAGGAATAGCTGTTGATGTCACCTCCTGTGTTGAGGTAGTCACCCAAAGAGAGTGTTGTAGATTCGCAGCCATCTGGAAGTGGGTCTAGGTCTAGGGTTGGGGGCTCCAGGACAGTGACCGTTGTCGTCCATTCCGTACTACCGCAGTCATTTTGAGCAAACATACTCACACTGTATGTGCCAGGTTGGGTAAAGGTGACGGTTGGGGCCGGGCTTTGATTACTGAAAGTATCTTGGAAAACAACGCCAGCGCTATCAGGGAATGACCAGTCGAAACTATCTGCGAAGGCAGAGAAGTTTTCAAATGCCACGGTTAGGGGGACACATCCAATGGCATCATCATTACCGTTTGCGGCGGCGTTGGCTTCCGGTTGGTTTAGTACTTGTACAGGAACACTTAGGCTATCTATTCCACAGGAATTAGTGACGTAAAGGGTTACATCATAAATTCCGGCAGTATCAAAAACGTGGTCAGGGTTAGGGTCTGTCGAGGTGTTTCCATCGCCAAAATCCCACAGAAATTCATCTCCATTACAGCTTTCATTCATGATGGCTACTGTATCACCAGCACAGACAATGGGAGGGGCGCCAAAACCTGCGCGCGGTTTAAATCGAATGGCTACAGGAGCGATCTGGGTGTGGCAGCTTTGCCCTTCATCACAGAAACGATAGATCTCCAAGCTGATGTTATATACAATGAAGTCGTTACCTGCCGAACAGGCAGTGCCTTCGTCAAAAAGATAGGTGTAGAAGTAATTGGAGACTTCATAGACGGTATCGCGTTCGCCATTTCCCCAATCCCAAACATAGAAATCGATATCAGGCATCACTGTCTGATTGATGACCTCAAAGGTGGCTCCTTCGCAGACGGTAATTTCCTGACTAGCGAGTGCCCAGTCGGCAAAAATGTCGCCACACTCGTCAGTAATACATTGAGCAGAACCGATCGTTGCGGAAGCAGAAAAGACTATAAAAAGAACTGTTCGTAGATGATGTAGCATGGTAAAAGACAGTTTTCGGGATACGGGATTATTTGCGCTAGCGATACCAGATATTATTCCATCTTCGATGATGGCTTCGCCCTACTGGCGGACACTGTACGTTGCCTTTTCGGCCGCGGCCTCCTTTCCGACCCCGTGCACCACTTCCAGGGCTAAGTAAGCCGCAGAAAAGCCCACTGTTTTGAATGTAGTAGCGGACGTTTAACTCAAAGACTCCACCACTTGCGGAGCGTAACCCACCAATGTTGATGTCGTAGCTGAAGCCCAACTCCAAGGCTTGCTTTTTATCTAGGTCTAATGCAATTCCCAGGTAAGCAATGAGCGCATCTGTATTTTGGAAACCTGCGAATGGGTGAGCATTGTGGTAGAAGAGTCCTATGCTTCCTCCTTGGTAGAGGCCTGTGACTCCAACCGTCGTTGCGTTGATCCCTCCTTGACCCTCCAGTCGGAATTGGGGGACCAGGCGAAAACGGTTGATCTGTCCATTGCCTACACTAAGAAACGGGAGATAAACACTGCCATGGGCTGTCCATCGCAGCGGTAAGCCAGTGTCTAGGCCCTGAAGGGATTCAATTGGCCCCGTGTTGAAACTGACATTTAAGAGGTTATTAAGCGCTACTCCGTAGTCTAGTTGGATGTCTTCTCCTTTGCGCTTGAGGTCGATACGGTGAATGAAACCGAAGTCCACCCCGCCAAAACTTACGGGTGTGCGTGCCCCAGGATCAAAAGCAGTAGCATTGATATTGCCGAAACGAGGGTCGAGTTGGTCAGAAAAAACCAGCTTATCCCAGTCGATGCGTTTTTCCATCCAATAGGGGCTGATGCCAAACCGGAAGTTGTGAGTGGATTTGCGGGTATCCGCTCGTGCTACAAATCCAAATTGGAGTTTGGCGGCAGTAGTAGTCAATAACCCCTCCCCCTCAACATCACGAGCAACGCTGAAGCCAAAAGCACCAGGGAGACAAGGTTCGAAGTTGTCGACAGAAAAATAGAGGGAATTGAAGCCTTGTGGAATTTGATTCCATTGGCGACGGTAGGAAATCGTGCTGCTCAGCCCCCCATTCATGCCGACATAGGCCGGATTGAGGTGCATAGGCGCATTGAAAAACTGCGAAAAAATAAAATCTTGCCCTAGCAGATGTGGAACACCCAGTAGTAGGCACAGCGGTAAAATTACCACCACGCGCAGTTCGCGAATTGAGGGTACCATTTTGAAGTTGTTTTTGGGACTAGTTATACACCTGCTACCTGCACCTTGCTAATTTTTAGCAAAAAACAGCTAGACAGCATTATCGCACAGCGATAAACACTTCACGTGATAACTAACAATGTCATTAAAGTTGTAATGCTCACCTATAACTGGGGAAGTAATAGGGCGATGGATGGTGAGCGGGTGGTAGCTTTCTCAATGGGCGTTCATGGGATACCCGGTTCGAGACATATTATGATTTTCAAAGATAAGTAAAAGTATAGGTAAAAAGCAAGTGGTAGGATAAAATTTCAGCGGGCCTGCTTCAAATACTCGAAACAGGCCCGCTGAAAGGATAAGGTTGTAAGACGACTCTTTGCTACTCGAAATCCTCAAGTGGGACCTCAACAATAGCCCGTAAACAAGCAATTGCGAGCGGCCGAGCTTGTGCGGCACTAAACCCTTTATCCATGAAGTAGTCTTCCATGCGCACTGCTGACTGGAAATAGGCGAAACGTAAACTGGTAGCGACATTCTGGAGGTAGGCATTGCCACTAGCCCAACCGTTTAGGTTACGCCAAAGGGTGTTTTGCCAGGTCTCTAGGAGGGTCGCTTGTGCCGGAGCGATGGCAGTGTTGCTCAGAGCCAACTCACTGAGCAGGCTCTGAGTTGCCTGTCTTTCGGAGGTGAGCCTGATGGCTTCGGGATTCATGTCGTAGGCAATGGTTTCGAGTAACTGTACTTCTTCCCATTGGCTGAAAGGAGAACAGCTAGAGCGGTCGATCTGACTACTATAGGTACCCATCTGCTGCATCGCTTGTGCCGTTTCATTTGGGTAACGATCATTGAACCAACAAGGCAGTGTGTAATTATTTGAGGGTGAAGCATGAACGTAAAACAAGTGAAGTAACAACTGTTGCAAGTCCTGATAAGCGTAGGTGGCTTGATAGTTGAATACGCTAGCACTAACACCGCTATTGGTATAAGCACGTTTGATGGCGCTGTTCATAAGTTGATTCACTTGAGCACTCGGCCCTAGTGAGGTAAAGAGCAGATATGCTTTGTACGCTTCTCCGGCAGGTGTGTTATTACGCTCTATGGCTAGTGGAGCATTCGGATTGTAAGGGAGCTCGTCAATGGCTTGCTGGAAAACATCGCCGCTGGTGTTTTCTGCACTGGCGTAGAAAGGTATCAAGACACGATATTTCTGGATGCGCTGATCTTGACTGAGCATCCGCTCGTAGGCGGTGCTGGTGCCACCTCCATAAAAGCCATCCAAAGTGCTATTGTAAAAGCCTTCTGCCTGAAGTACTCTTTGTAAATCGGTTACTGAGCTACGTTTTACATTTCCACGAATAGTTGGTGCCGCAGGGGAGGTTGGCCTATTCACCGCTTTTACGGTAGGTAAATCAAAGCTTGATGGTGTACGATCTGGTTCATTGGTCTCGGGCCGAGGTACGTACGGTCCCCTTGTGTCAATCGTGGGCTGAACAGTAGTAGTGGTAGACTCTGGTTGTACTGTACCGCCGGAAGGGGTATTTGGAGTAGAGGTGCTTTGATTTAATTGTAGCGGAATGAGATCTTCCTTAATACCTGTAGCGATAGGCGTGACAGGAAGGATTTGTCCACGCCGGACTATTTTTACGAATGCGTCGCTGAAGCCCATCGCTCGTACGCTTGGTAATTCAGCTTTGGCCTCGTTGATACTGGCAAAGGTGCCCGTTAGTACTTTGATATTTCCGTCAGCAAGCAGCACATTAAGTGGACCTGCTTTGCCTAGGTTGTCCCAATTGATGGTCTTGTTGGAATAACGGGTTGCAATCTGAATAACGGCTACCTCGCTAGCATCACCATAGTAGCCACTTACTACCTGGGCATTGGTGAAACCCATGTTTCTTAGCGCCTGAACTGCAGTAGCGGCTTTATCCTGTGTAGGGTATTGGCCCACGAATACTCCTTCGAGTTGTTCGGCGTTCGTTTGTGTGTAGATGAATCCCAAGTTGCGGGCTTCCTCAAAATCCTGTGGTCGGGCATTAACAAATGCACCGGCAAAGGCTGCGTAATAATCTTGAGCTGGCAATAGTATTGAAAATGCTAGAGCCAACATGACAAGTGGTAAGGAACGAATGTTCATATAAATGTATTGAGGGTCTTCGGTTGGTGTCAATCTAAGATACTGTATGTTCAACTAAACGCTTTCTGAACGCCTGTAAGTTCAAAAAACGTATAATGTGTTTCGTACATTTATTTGCAGAGGAATTAAACCTTTGTTATTGCCAGGGGTCAAATGGATAATTTAATACCCCGAAACCAACGGTTCGGAGCCAATGCTAAGCGTGGCAAGACCATAACTGCTAGACCTGGCGATCCGTCAATAGTAAACAGATTTTGCAGTCAGCTGAACAGGATACCCGGATTTTGAACATGCTGCGCGACCCTTCGCAAAGGGAGCGGGGCTTCCGGTTGCTGGTGCAAACCTATGGCGATCGGCTATATCAGCACATTCGCCGGATGGTGCATAGTCACGAAGACACAGATGATGTTTTGCAGAACACGCTGGTTAAAGTATATCGGAGTATTGATCGGTTTAGAGGTCAAAGCCAGCTATATACCTGGCTGTATCGTATTGCAACGAATGAGTCTCTGACATTCTTGGAGCGCCGTAAAAGGCAGCGACATTTATTTATGGACGATGCAGAAAATGGAATTGCGGCAACCCGTGCAGCGGAAGTGGAGGTAGACGGAGATCTTATTCGCCGCCGATTGGATCAGGCGATTGAGCAACTGCCACCTAAACAGAAAGCGGTGTTTAGCATGCGGTATTTTGAAGAGAAAAGCTATCAAGAGATGGCAGATGTTTTCACTACTTCGGTTGGAGCATTGAAAGCGAGCTATCATCATGCAGTAAAAAAAATTGAATCGTACTTAAGCGAGGGCTAATGGACGAAAGACAAAAAATAAGAGAAGAACTCAAGGACCTTGGCGCTAACGAACTTCACGCCAGACACGGTCGTGTTCCAGATTGGGAAATGCCACCGGGATACTTAGATCAGTTAACTGATCAAGTAATGGAATCGGCTACTCGCCCTACAGCACGGTATAGCCGGATGGTAATTATGCGTTGGGCTGCCGCTGCCGTATTGGTTTTGGCTGCTGGGTATTGGTGGTGGCAAGCAGAACCGACCGAACCAGCCCCCATATTTGCGGAGGTGGATTGGAATACGATTCCGACTGAGGATATGCAGCAATACGTCTCCGATAATATTGAGGAGTTTGATTTAGACTTGTTGGCTAATTCTGTTGGCGAAAAAACAACTTCTGATGAGGTAGTAAGTCCACAACCTTCTGATGCGATCAGCACAGAAGCATTGGAAGAATACCTAGAAGCAGATGAAGAATGGATAGATGATTTAACAGAGGAAGACTGGTTTTAATTTAGAATCACCACGATATACAAAAACACAAGAATGAAAGCATTAATCATGCTCCTGTCGCTCGCTATTTTACCGAGCTTCATGGTAGCGCAAGGTGGGCAGAATGTCCAAGAGAATGATCAAATTCGCGCCCAAAGAGGCGCTTACATAACGCAGCGTCTGAATCTGAGTAGTCAAGAAGCAGCACACTTCTGGACTCTGTATAATGAATATGAAGAGCAAAAAATAGCCATTAATGAGTCCTTTAATAATCGCGGCAATCGGCCTCAGTCTGAAGCAGAAGCAGAGGACCTGGTTCAGCGATTTTTCCAGAAAGAACAGGACTTGCTTGATGCTAAGAAGGAATATTTTCGGCGTTTGCAAGAAAAAATTCCATCAAGAAAATTAGTGAAGATTCCGCAGGCTGAACGCGAATTTCGTCGTGATTTACCACGACAGTTGCGTCAACGCCAGCAAAGAGGTACTCGTGGTTAGTTGCTGGTAATTATAGTGCTATAAATGCATCTTTTTAAGTATGTGTTGAGGGCTGTATTTTGCGCTTTCCATCTATTGTTATTCCCTTGTCTCTGTTGGGCTCTCTGTCGTTCACATCATTATTCACTGCTTTTTTAGTTGTTTTGTAACAAAGCCCCCCTTAAATTGCGTAGAAGAGGTAAGAAGCTATCTCACTATATCAGTCGGGCTACAAAAGGATTCCTAAATCCTTATCCTTTTCAAGGAAGTACCATTTGCGGTGCTGATTTGAAGCAATAAGGTAATACTCCCCTGTAAGCCGTGATATCTTGAGTGACCTTCAATAGTATTGTTCCTGCTTAGGAATTGATGAATGATTGACTATGGACCGCAGAGGAAAGGATAATTGGGATACGCGGATAATGGAACTAGTTTCAAGCTTTGAAACTAGCGGGGAGACTTCCTTTCTGGATCCAGAAAGTTATAATGATCTAATTGACTTTTACGAAAGTGAGGAACAGTTCGAAAAAGCTCTTCATGTTGCCGAGCTAGCGATCGGTCATTACCGGTTTTCTGCAGAATTCTACGGTCGACAAGCGCAAATTCTTTTGCGAACCAATAGAGCTAGAGAGGCTAAGCAATTACTACAAGAAGGTTTAACTTTTAATCCAGCCGATTTTGAGCTGCGCCACTTACTCTCCCAAGCGTATATTCAGCAAGGAGACATGGAGCGTGGCTTGCATATTTTAGATGACTTGAAGTTGGAGGCCGATCGGGAGTCGATGAGTGATTTACTCCTGACGCAGGCTTTGGCTTACGAGAAGTCGTCTGAGTATGAGGATCTATTCTATACGCTTCAGGAGGCCATTCGAATTGATCATAGTAATGAACGTGCATTGGAGCGCTTGTTCTTATGTATGGGCGTTTGTCGTAAATTCGAAGAGGCTAGTATTTTGTATCAGGAGATCATTGATGAGAATCCGTACAATAGCTTGGCGTGGTTTTATCTGGGGCATTCTTTAGCCCATTTGCGCCGAGAAGAAGAAGCCTTAGACGCCTATGAATATGCGTTCTTAAGTAACCCTGATTTCGAGGAAGCTTACCTTGAATTTGCGGAGCTCAATTATGATAGTGGTCATTTTCAGGAAGCACTTGAGGCTTATCAAGAAGCCATGGAGCGCTTTGGCAGGGATAGTGATGTGCTTTTACGTATTGGGAGCTGTCTGCATCGACTTGGGCATCATGAAACGGCACGGCATCGATTAGAAGAAGCTGCTCGCATCGAGCCACACAATGATGAGGCGATCTTCCGTATTGGAGAGTGTTATGCTGCCCAGGAAAAGTGGTCTTTAGCCATTGCTTTTTTCCAAAAGGCCATTCGGATGCGTGCTGATGATGAAAGCTACCACCGAGCATTAGCTGAAGCTGCGTTTGCCAAGGAGGATTTTGATTTGGCAGAGCAGACCTACCATGCTGCCTTGGATTTAGCACCAGACAATAGTGACAGCTGGTTGGATTTGGCGTGGTTCTTAGTTGAAATGCTTCGCCCTGAAGATGCCTTGGTTGTTTTGAGTGAAGCTCGAGATCTAGTAGAGCATCCCGAAGTCGACTATGCTTATGCAGCTTGCCTGTTTGCTACAGGGCGTCGACAGGAAGGCTTGGCCCGCCTGTCCGACACACTGGAGTATCATTTTGACGCTTTTGCCCATCTATTCGAGTGGCATCCGCTTTTGCGTGGTGACGCTGACGTGAATGCGTTGCTTCACATTTACCGTAAGGAAGTCCTTTAGTTTCCTTTTTGCTCCATTTCCCAGGCATAATATGCCGCTCCTACCGACCCAGCTTTGTTTAGGAATCCAGCTGGCTTTACGCGATAATTGGTGGTAATTGCATCTTTGAATTCATCAAAGTTTTTGCTTCCACCACCACCAAGAATTACAAGGTCTGGAGAGAACAAGCGCTGCAAATGCAGGAGATACTCATTGAAGTGAGGTCCCCATTCCTTCCAAGATAAGCCCTGTGCTTTACGGGCAGCCTTAGAGACCATCTTTTCTGCTACTTGCTCCTGACCTTTAAGGAATACATGGCCCAATTCAGTGTTTGGAACCAAAGTGCCATCCATAAATAGAGCAGAGCCAATACCTGTTCCGATAGTGAGCATAAATACAACTCCCATCTCACCTTTTCCAGCTCCGTAGTGCATAGAAGCTACTCCTGCTGCATCTGCATCATTTAATACGTGAACGTGGCAGCCACACGCTTTTGAAAGTAGCTTTTCGATATTGGTACCTACCCAGCTTTTGTCAATATTCGCGGCAGATAGCGCAACACCGTGGCTTACAATTGCCGGAAAACCTACACCAATGGGGCCTTCCCACTTAAAATGGGCAACTAGTTCTGCAAAAGTCTCAGCAACTGCTTCAGGCGTTGCTGGTTTTGGGGTCGCTAAGCGATAGCGTTCACTGATCATTTCGCCCTTCGTAATGTCAATGAGCCCGCCTTTAATTCCGGTTCCGCCAATATCTACCCCAAGGATTATATTGTCCTTTTTCATCCTGATAATAAGTGCGTCTTGTGTGTAATGATTAACGGATGAGCTTTATGATCATCCATACATCTTCATTTGGGCGATTCTGGGTGTTCGTTCTAGTAGCTGCGATTTGGTCGATGATATCAAGTCCTTCAATCACCTTACCAAATACAGTGTATTCTTGGTCTAGAAACGGGGTTCCTCCTGCTTCTAGATATTCTTCTCTGAGATAAGAAGGGTAGCGAAAACCATTGCGCCCTTCCTTGTTGTTTAAGTCCTGATCACTAACCTCACGACCCTGTACGATGTAGAATTGAGAGCCAGAGCTTCTCTTCTGTGGGTTATTCGTACGCGCAGCTGCTAGGGCACCTTTTACGTGCGCCAAAGAATCTACAAACTCTGCTTTAATGGTATAGCCAGGGCCACCCGAACCCAACATGGCACCAGGTGATGCACCTTTACTGTCGGGGTCACCACCTTGAATCATAAAGCCTTCAATGACCCGGTGGAACAAAAGACTATCATAATAGCCTTGCTCAACAAGTTTAACAAAGTTGTCTTGGTGCAAAGGAGTGCGATCAAAGATTTCGGCCAACATGTCTCCCATAGGAGTTTGGATCATCACCAGGCAACGATCAGGAGGAAGAACAGTTACTTCTTGTTCTCTAGAGCCAGACTTCCCTTTTGCATTAGTAGCAGTGAGCTTCACCGTGTAGGTGCCGGAGCTCATGTAACGGTGATCCGGTGATAGCTCTGTAGATGTTTCTCCATCACCAAAATCCCATAGGTAAGTTTCTGCTTCCTCTGTTTGATTTGTGAAGGTAACAGACTTAGCTGCGCGAGCTTCTTCCGTCATCCGGAAGTTAGCCGCAGGGCGAGAGCAGGCATTCAGTAGTACGAGGGCGAGTGCCAGATATAAGACCTTTCGCATTAGTTCAAGATTTTAACAGTCATCGCCACATCTTCAATAGGACGGTCGCCAGGAGCTGTGGCAACTTTAGCGATTGCATCAATTACGTCATAGCCTTCTACAACCTCGCCAAAAACAGTGTACTGCCAGTCGAGCTGAGGGGTTCCACCCAATTCTTTGTAGAGTTCCATTTGTGCTTCCGTGTAAGCTTGCCCATTTCGCTGCGCTGCACCCAAAAGATCGGCGTCCGTAACCGTTTTGCCGTGTACAACATAGAATTGAGAGCCTGAGCTTGCCTTCTCTGGGTTGTTGGTGCGTGCTGCCGCCAAAGCACCTTTCATGTGCAAAGCTCCGATTTCAGCAGGAATCAAATATCCAGGGCCACCCATTCCTAGCGGAGCGCCAGGAGCAGCGCCACGACTGTCGGGATCACCACCTTGAAGCATGAAACCTTCAATGATCCGGTGAAAGAGCGTACCGTCGTAGTAGCCTTCATTTGCTAGCTTAATGAAGTTGTCGCGGTGCTGTGGTGTGCTGTTATAAAGCTTCACCTTCATGTCTCCAAAATCGGTAGAGATCAAGGCGTAAGTGTAACCATCGTTAGGGCCACAACCACTTAGGGTTGCCAGAATTAATAAGGCAAAAAAGACTCTTTGTAGCATTAGTTTTCGTTTTTGTTTTCAGAGATGTCGGCCGTTTCCTGTTCCCACTCTTTGAAGTAACGGATGATGGCCTGTTTGAATAGAACCTCTTGTTCCTTGAGGTTATTAGGCGGGATTTTTCGAATTAGATCCCAATGTGGCCAACCATCCGCATCACGACCGGCAAATTCATAATAGCCGTAATAGCTCATTAATCTGCAGGTAGCAATATGCATCAAATCCTGTTTCTCCTCTTTGGTGAAACGTTCTTTCCAGCGTCCTAACTCTTGAATGCCGATCAAGAATAGGATCCCATTAAGATCAGGCAGGGTATCGCGCTGAAACCGATCCTTCAGAAAATGACGAACGCGTAACCATTCGAAATTCATTTCCCACTCCTCTGTTGGTGTATCTAGCTTTTCCACAAGGGGCAAAAATAGCGAATTATACTTGACGCAAAGTGGTTAGGACCAAGTCCTTAAGTACGTTGGCCTACTTAAGCAGCAGTTGGTGTGTGGTTAGCAGTGCTGAACCTCTATGACTGCCGCTAATTTGCGTTAAATTATTTCCATTTGATGTTACAACCAGCACTTGGGTACTGTTTGCTTGGTATAGGTTCTCCTGCGAGCATATCGTTTAAGGCCTGACGCAAATCTGCGCCAGTGAGAGGCGAGTCATTACCTGGGCGTGAACCATCAAGGCGCCCTCGGTAATAAAGGTTTTGCGCACCATCAAAGACGTAAAGGTCAGGCGTACAAGCAGCGTCATAGGCTTTGGCTACGTCCTGCGTTTCATCGTACAGGTATGGGAAGTTGTACCCCACTGCTTTGGCATGCTCCGTCATTTTCTCAGGGCTATCCATTGGGTAGTTTTCCACATCATTTGAACTGATAGCTACAAAACCAAGGCCTTTGGCTTGATATTCTGCGGCAATGCGGACGAGTTCGTCGTTTACATGAATTACGTAAGGACAATGGTTACACAAAAACATGATTACCGTACCATGTTCGCCGGTTACATCAGCTAAGTTGAGATTGCGCCCACTTACTGTATCAGGAAGATTGAAGGAAGGAGCTTGTGTGCCCAAAGGCAGCATATTTGATTCCGTAAGAGCCATGTAGGATTGAAATTTTGCACAAAAGTAAAGT
Source organism: uncultured Lewinella sp. (assembly GCA_913057725.1). Taxonomy (GTDB): domain Bacteria; phylum Bacteroidota; class Bacteroidia; order Chitinophagales; family Saprospiraceae; genus Lewinella. The sequence continues at coordinate 59,584 of CAJXOS010000006.1, read as the reverse complement.
CTTTCAACATCTTTTAGGTCAAGACTGTTTGGAAGAAGAACCAGAACCTCCAAATGATGTGGCAGGAAAAAGACAATACACTACAAGCGGAATTTACCTTCACTAATTTCACCCAGGCCTTCGCCTTTATGACGGAGGTGGCTTTTGTCGCAGAAGCACAAGGGCATCACCCGAACTGGACAAACGTTTACAACCGAGTAAGCTTCAGCTTAAACACCCACGATGCCGGTAATACTGTAACCGAAAAAGACTGGGATTTGGCTCGTGCCATTGACGAAATAGCCAAGCGCTACTAGAAAGCAGCACTTTATAAGGTATGGTGAGTTAACAGGTGACTTTAAAGTGCTCGTGCGGCCAGAATGGTCTTGAAAGAGCCATTCACTGCATTTCGCCCCTATTCTCCCGATTTAGAAAGGGTTTAGGCAACCAATAGCTATACTAAAACGTATATTTGATTGTTATTGAATTGAATGAGCAAACATTCAAAATGGCCCTAGGCTGATTGTACAATAATAGAAGTAGAAGAAATGGCGGCTAAGGATAATTATCAATTGTTAGTAGAGAAGCTGGATCGATTCATCCGCAAGTACTATGTCAATCAATTGATTCGAGGAGGCTTATACAGTATGGGGACTATTTTGATCCTCTTTCTGGCAGTAAGCTTATTAGAACATTACTTTTACTTTGGTACTGGAGCACGAAAGTTGCTTTTTTTTGGATTTCTGGCTAGTTCCCTGGCCGCACTTGGCTTTTGGGTTGTTCAACCGCTACTGGCGTATTTCCAACTGGGAAAGATTATATCACACGAGCAAGCAGCCGAAATTATTGGTTCACATTTCACGAATGTAAAAGATAAACTACTGAATGTACTGCAGCTGAGGAGCCAAGCGAATATCGCTGAAAACAAAGCGCTCATTGAAGCCAGTATCAATCAGAAGACTGCCGAGATTCGCCCTGTTCCATTCCGTTCAGCCATTGATCTTAACAAGAACCGCAAGTATCTACGCTACGCGCTGCCACCATTGCTGTTGTTATTGGTGTTGTTGTTTGCTGCGCCGAGCATGATCAAAGACTCAACTGCTCGACTCATCAAAAATGGACAGGAGTTTGAACGCCCTGCACCTTTTAAGTTTAACCTGATGACTGATGAGTTGTCGGTAGTGCAGTTTGGCGATTTTCCATTGAGTATTGAGGTTGAAGGTGATCAGTTTCCAAATGAGGCCTACATTGAAGTAGATAACTATCAATATCGTCTTTCGAAGGATGCTGTTAATCAGTTCTCTCACCGGTTTAGCAATGTGCAAAAGGATACCCCTTTCCGCATTTTTGCGGGTGGAGTCAGTTCGGAAGAATTCACCTTGGAAGTTTTAAAGAAGCCTAATATCAGCAGTTTTGAAGTTCAGTTGGACTACCCTGCTTATCTGGGCCGCCAAGATGAAAAACTTGATAACATTGGTGATCTAAGTGTGCCGGTAGGAACGCAGGTCAATTGGGTTTTCAATGCACAGCACACCGATGAATTGAGCATTGCTTTCTCGGATGAGACAGATATTCAAGAGGCACGTCGATTCGATGATGAGCTTTTCAGTATTGAAAAACGAGCGCTTCGCGATTTGACTTACCGCCTATATGTGTCCAACGCATTGCTACCTAAGGCAGATTCCATTGGTTATACCCTTAGCGTAATTCCTGATTTGTATCCAGAGATCAGCGTAGAGGCTTTCCAGGATAGTACCATCTCGCGCTTAATGTATTTCATTGGCGATGCTGCAGATGATCATGGCTTAAGCCAGTTGACATTTACTTATACGGTTAGTGATATAGAAGGTGCTGCTCAAGAGCCCGTTTCTATTCCACTTGCTATTACCGGCAAAAAAGCCACTCGTTACGACTACACTTTCGATGTTCGCGAACTTGGCCTTGAGCCAGGCGACAATGTGGTTTACTACTTCGAGGTATTGGATAATGATGGTGTAAACGGGCGGAAGTCTGCTCGCACCAACTTGATGACTTACGCTATGCCTACCGAAGAGGAATTGGCGGCTAAGATCGAGGAGAACGAAGAGCAGATCAAGGACGAACTTGAAGCAGCGCTGAGAGAATCTAAGAAGATTCAGGAAGATATGAAGGAGATGCGTGAGCAGTTACTTCAGGAAAAAGAACTGGACTGGCAGGATCGCAAGGAGCTAGAGCGCATGTTGGAACGCCAGAAAGAACTGCAGCAGCAGATTGAAGAGGCCCAGCAGCTGTTCGAAGAGAATCAGCAAAATCAGGAAGAACTATCGCCACAAGAAGAGCGAATTCTGGAGAAGCAGGAGCAGCTTCAGGAGATGTTCGAAGAATCTTTTAGCGAGGAGATGCAGGAGCTAATGCAGCAAATTGAAGAGTTGTTGCAGGAGTTGGAGAAGGATGAAGCGCTGGAGATGATGGAAGAAATGGAGCTCAGCGACGAGGAGATGGAAATGGAGCTGGACCGGATGCTAGAAATGTATAAACAGCTGGAGTTGGAGCAGGATATGCAAGAGACCATCGATGAACTTGAGGAGCTTGCCGAAGAGCAAGAACAACTAGCTGAAGAGACAGAGCAGACGGATCAGCAAGAGATGTCGGACGAAGAGCGCCAAGCAAAACAAGAGGAGCTTCAGGAGAAGCAGGAGGAGATCAGCGAGAAGTTCAATGATATCCAGGAGAAGATGGAGGAGATGGAGCAGAAGAATGAGGAGTTGGAAAACCCCATGGAAATGGGCGACTTCGAAGAGCAGTCTGAGAGCATCGAGGAGGATATGCAAGATAGCCAAGAGCAATTGGAGAAGCAGGAGAATAGTGGAGCAAGCGAGTCTCAGCAAAAGGCGGGTCAGAAGATGAAGAGTATGGCAAGCATGATGCAGCAGCAGATGCAAAGCCAGGAGATGGAGCAGATGGAAGAAGACATGCAGGCGCTTCGTCAGTTGCTAGAAAACTTGGTAGGACTTTCCTTCGAACAAGAGGATTTAATCGACGACTTTGGCCGTGCAGATATTAACACGCCACGCTATGTTGATCTAGTACAGCAGCAGTTTAAGCTCAAAGATGATTTCCGCTTGATTCAAGATAGTTTGCATGCCTTGAGTAAGCGGGTTTACCAGATCGAATCATTTGTTACGGAAAAGGTAACAGAGATCCGAGGCAATATGCGCGAAAGCGTAGATGAACTGGAAGAACGTAGAGTGCCGCAGGCCTCGGAGCATCAGCAGCGCACCATGACAAATGTAAATGATCTGGCGTTGATGCTGAGTGAGGTCATGAACCAGATGCAGCAGCAAATGTCGGGCATGATGGCTGGTGACCAAATGTGTGACAACCCCGGAGGGAATGGCCAAGGAAAGCAAGGAAACAAGCCACAGGATAAAATGAGTCCGGGCCAACAATCGATCAACGAGGGGTTGCAACGAATGAAGAACGGCCTGGAAAAAGGGCAAGGAATAAGTAGTAAGGAATATGCACAGATGGCTGCTAGACAAGCGGCCATGCGAAATGCTTTACGTAAGAAACAAGCAGAGCGTCAGCAACGTGGAGAAGGAATTGATCCTAAACTACAAGAGCTGATTGATCAAATGGATCAAACGGAAGAAGACTTGGTAAACAAGCGTTTGACCAACGAAATGATGCAACGCCAGCAGGAAATCATGTCGAATTTGTTGGAGCACGAAAAAGCAGAGCGCCAGCAAGATCAAGACGAACGCCGTAAATCGGAAACAGCCCGCCAACGCGAGCGTGAACTACCACCATCGCTGCAGGAATACCTGAAGCAGCGTGAGGCTGAAATCGATATGTTTAAGACCGTTTCGCCGGCCTTGAAGCCGTATTACAAGTATTTGGTAGACGAATACTTTAAGAGCTTACGCGACCAGTAGTAACTGTAAAAATTACAATAAGGGATGATGGGGCCTTGACTTATTGCCTATCATCCCTTAATTTTGTGGTCCAATCCCTATCAAGCCCAGGTGTGACCCCATTCCCAAATGACGTCCAAAGTTAGTGTGAATCGATAGCGACAAACCCTTGCGCCGTATTCATTAAAACATTACATTGAGAACGTATGACGAAGACTAGTGCACAACCTTTTATGCTAAGACTATCCTCAGAACCTAACAGCATCGCTAAAGTCGAGCAATTTGTTACCAAATTAGTAAGACGGTACCGACTTAATGATGATCAGCATGGCAACATCCTGATTAGTCTTACCGAAGCTGTCAATAATGCCATTATCCATGGTAATTGTGAAGATCGGGATAAGCAAGTCTCCATCAGCTTGAGAGAAGGCAAGAACAAACTTGCTATCCAAGTTTCTGATGAAGGTTGTGGCTTCGACTACAAACAAGTTCCTGATCCAACCAAGGAGGAGAATCTCTGTAAGTGTGGTGGCCGTGGGGTATTCCTCATGCAGCACCTATCTGATCACCTCGCTTTCCGTAACGGTGGTCGTACCGTAGAGATGCAATTCAAGATCTAATATTGGAAGACTTTTTTCCTGAGCTACCCGCAGAATCATCTGAAGCGGGTATTGTTTTTTCATTTGCCGATATCGACGAGCCAGATTTCGATTTCAACAGTTTACCTGCTTGGATTTCGAGTGTTATTTCCCACCATCACTGTTCCCTGGGCAGCCTGAGTTACATCTTTTGTAGTGATCCATATCTACATCAACTTAATGTGGAATATCTCGATCACGACACCCTCACCGACATCATTACTTTTCCTTATGCTGACCCACCACTTGTGAGTGGCGATCTCTACATTAGTCTTGATCGTGTGGCTGATAATGCTCAGGATCGGAACCTCACCTTTGAGCAAGAGTTAAAGAGGGTAGTAATACATGGCGTCTTACACCTCTGTGGTTATGGCGACAAATCGCCAGAGGAGGCTACCAAGATGAGAGAACTAGAGGATGCGGCCTTAGCTATGTCCGTTTAGCGTACTTTCTAGCCAGGTATAGAATCTACTTAAGCACCCTGCGTAAGGTTCTTACCCACCAATTCCATTCCGTACGTTTTTGTGTTCCACACAGCTGGTTTTCAATTTTATCAAAAGCATCTTCGATCAGAGCATCGTGTAACCAGCGAATACCCAATAGCCAGGCAATAGTGCCCAGGCCGTTAGTTTTCATGTCAATAACATGATGGAGACGAGTTTGCTGTTGGTGATCCTTATCTATGCTCAGGCGATGATAGCCGTCAAACCCTTTAGGTTGTTCGAAGCGAAATTGGATAGACTGGTCAGGAATAAGCTCCTCAATATGATACCGAATGGGACCGTGACCGCCCCTGGAACCAAGCTTAAGCCCTTCATTTAGGCGCATACGTGGCCACTGTTCTACTGGCCAGACCAAATCCTCATCAGAGGCCAAAGTACGGAGTAAGGGAACCACTCGTTCAGGCGGACTAGAAATAACTCTTTGATGGATATTAATGACCTTCATATGCTCAGTGCTTGAAACCGCTCTTGAAAGATAGCGATCATTAATAGGATGACCTGAACACAATAGTTCCCCTTCCCAAGTTTGCTAGTTTAGTTGCAGTTATTGTAGTAACTCCCAACTTGAAGCTACTGCAAAGTCTGGCGTGTATCTGAACAAGTCGTCTAAAACCCATTTATGGTTGTCGCCCACGATAATGAGTAGCCGATCTCCGGGCTCGCTAAACTTCAACACATTGCTCATCATCCTGACGTTGCGTTGATACCAGCGTCCTAACCAATCGGGGCCTATCCAGTTGTCTTGGATGCCTATCCGGACTTCAAATAGGTGCATTCGTTGGGCATTAATATGTTGATGTTCGGGAGAGTTCAACCAAGTAATGTGTTTAGCCAGGCCATCCTTCTTAAGGAGTTCTTGGTTGTGGTTGAAGTTGTTGATTAGCGAATCAAGGTGGAGATCATAAAAGCCGACATCGTGCTGTTCGGCATACTCGCTCAGGGCATCGAAAGAAAAATCCTCCAGGGAGCCAATAAATGGTGTTTGATCATCAAACAAGAAAAGGCTATCGTGGCCAACTTGCTTTGCCAGACGGAAGCCCAATTGATAGACTTCATTGTAGCGCTCGCTAATGTCAAAGGTGCCATCTAAGTACGAGCGATAGTTGTCATTGGTATTCGCTTGGCGATGAGGTTCCCACTCCAGAATGACTTTCGTGGGTTGATAAGCAGCTAGTTTATTTACTAACAGCTGAATGTCCTTTTGCTGATCTGATTCGAGGACATTTTCATCAAAGTGGATTGTTCCGACAACCAGAACCTCTCTGGACTGAAGGTTGTCGTAGCTCTTAAAAGCTAGGGACTCGGGTTGCTGATCATCTGACGCTGCTGGTTCCGTGGTTTCGGTACAAGCAAAAACCAGAACAGAAAGGGCTAAACATGAAAAAAAGCAGGTGGTGAATTTCATTAGTGGACAGTTAGGTGATGTGGTATCCGCAAATACATGTTTGGCGGATATTAACTGTCCTAAAAGACAATAGATTACTTATTCACGTTGCAGTGCACTTTTAATGCCTGCTTCAACGAGAGGCTCCATTACGCGGTATCCGGCAATAGTAGCGTGTACGCCATCATAGGTAAGCTCTTCTTGTAAGCCTAGGTGGTCATTTACCATCGCTGAGAAATAATCAACATAGGTGTGCCCATGCTTTTGAGCGTAAGCTTGGAGTTCTTTATTAAGGGCAACAACCTTCTGAGCAGGATCAAGGCCTGGGCGCCAAGGGAAGTCATCTGCTGGTAAGACGGAGCAAAGGATCACTGCTATTCCATTGCTTTCGGCTAGTTCAGCCATTGAGAAGATATTGTCGGTGATCATTTCTAAACTGGAGGGGCCTGTATTCCCAGCAATATCATTAATGCCAGCTAGGATGACCACAGCTTTAGGCTGTAAGTCAATGACATCTTGCCGAAAGCGCAGTAGCATTTGAGGGGTAGTTTGGCCACTAATGCCTCTGTTGACGTAGGCAGGATTCTTGAAGAGCATCAAGCTATCCTGAAGCCAGCCTTCAGTAATAGAATTACCCATAAAAACGACGCGATTTTCATCTGGAGCAGGTGCGCCTAATGCTTCATTAGCAGATTGGAAGCGATTTAAGTTAGCCCAGTCTTGAGCTCCGGAAAAAGACCACATAAGTAGGAAGGATGAGAATAACAATAGCTTGTACATAGCAATGGATTAAGCGTCCGAAGGAGGAAGGTCTTCCTTTTTGATCCAAACGTCGCGTTGCGGGAATGGTATGGTGATTTTGCTTTCGCGAAAACGGCGATCGATTTCAAATCGCAGATCACTTCTCACGTCTTCAATCTCTATAAGGCTTCTTGACCAGAAGAGAATCTCAAAATCAAGAGAGGAGTCACCAAAGTTTACGAAACGGACAATCGGCTGTGGACGTCTCACAATTTTTGGGTGACTGGTAGCCACTTCCATCAATATTTCCTTAACCAAGGCGGTATCCGAACCATAGGCGACACCAACCGTGACGTTGAATCGCGCCTTAGAATCAAAATGACTCCAGTTGATGACATTGTCTGCTACCAATTTAGAATTGGGCACAATGACCGATACATTGTCTCGGGTCTCCACTAGCGAGGTGCGGATACCAATCTTTTTTACTGTTCCTACCAAGCCGTTCATATCGACGATGTCACCAAGTTCGACAGTCCGCTCGAAGAGGAGAATGATACCACAGATAAGGTCGTTGAAAGTCTGCTGCAAACCCAATCCAATGCCGACTAACAGGGCAGCAGCACCACCGAGTAAAACGGTGAGGTTGATGCCCACATACTGCAGCGTCGCTAGAATGGCAATAACCAGGATGAAATAGGTTAGCAGGCGATTGATGGCATATTGGCTGCCTACATTTATTTCTTTCTGCTTGTAATAAGGGTAAAGAATGATTTCAGTTAGTACCCAGAGTAGCAGGCGCGTGAATAGCAAAATAAGAGCGGCACTTAGTATCGTATTTAGCGAAGTGCCTTCCGTCGACCAAGGAACCGAAATAGGAAAGTCTAACTGCAACTGCTGGATGATAAACGTGAGCGCAATCAGATAGACAATCGGCTGTACAATATGACTTACACTCACCTTCGAACCACCAGCTTGAATCTGGTACAAACCGCCTTCTTGAATTTGCTGCTCGCGTCGTTGTTGGTAACGACGAGTCAGGAGATCAGAAAGCCCTTCGTCTACTAGCCGGGCTATATAGTAGATCAGTAGGGCTTCGAAAATGGTGGATAGCTTAAGGCGAGAGAAGAGACTGTCTTGGGCGTTGCTTAGGGCAAAGTCAGCAGGGAGTCCCAATGTGACGATCAATACCGCAATTAGTGCCAGGCAAACGGTAGTAAGTCTACGGATTCGACGCCGACCCTTTTCAGAATTGACTTCGTGCTCAAAGAAACGCTCTAGCCACTTTCTACGAAGGAAAAAGGTCAATACAGCCAGGATCACTAACGCAGTGGTTACAGTGATGAGGCGCCCCATTAAAATTTGCTGCTCGCCCAGGCGAAAAGCTACTTGTCCCCAGAAGTCCATGAAGTCCATAGGTGGCTTAGTTAAGCTACGCGTACTATTTGCTGATGCAATCTCGCGTAAGGCAAAATAAGAAGATCTGCATTAACCCAAGCTGGATGGCTTAAGCAATTATCCGGACAGGTGTCGAAAACAATTATCTTTGCCCTTCCAAATGACGAACTTATGTTGAGAAGTGTGGCCTGGGGGCTGTCTGTTGTCTTTCATCCGCTGCTAATACCTACTTATATGTTGGTATTGCTGCTACTGATTAACCCCTATCTTTTTGGGGTGAGCAACTTAAAGGACGAAGGGGCTAAGATGTTGCTCCTTTTGGTATTTCTCTACACCTTCTTCATTCCCGCGGTATCCATCATGGTCATGTACTTCCTGGGTATGGTGCAAGACGTGCAAGTTCGTGAACGCGAAGATCGCATTGGCCCCTACCTGATTACAGGAATGCTCTATCTGTGGGTGTACTACAACTTTTCTCAGACCGGCCAGTTGCCACCCGCCTATGTTTCCTTTATGTTGGGAACTGTTCTAGCGCTTTTCCTCAGCTTCATCATCAATATTTTTTCTAAGATTAGTGCCCATGCTGTGGGTATGGGAGGTCTAATCGGAATGGTCATTATCAGTATGGGCTGGTTTAGCTATGGAAGTTTTAGCATGCCTTGGGTCAACGTCCTGCCCTTAGAAGTGAGCATGATGCAACTGTTGATGATAACCTTAGTTGTAGCCGGTGCTGTTGGTACAGCACGATTACTCCTGAAGGCTCATGAGCCATCCGATGTCTATGGTGGCTATTTTATTGGTTTTGTGACGCAGTTCTTTGCGTTTGCGTACGTGTTTTAGTGAGGAGTTCCAAAACACTATCGGCGATTTTTCTATGATTGACCAAGCGGGGGATCTTAGCTTGCCCGCCCATTCGATTTGTTTCTTGTAGCCATTGTCGGAAAAAACCGCGAGGCAAACTGATGACTTCTAATTGCTGGATAGCGAAGTCATTTTCTCTCTTCTGCTTATAGTTTGAATTTTCTATTTGCATTTCCCGATCAAGGAGGGTTGTAAACAACGATAGATCTTGAGGTGGCGTTGAAAACTCAATGAACCACTGGTGCCTACCCTTTTCTTGCAGCCCAATATACTGTGGCGCGATTGTGTAATCCCGCACGACGGCCTGCGTAGCCCTACAGGTGGCTAGCAAAGCCTGTTCTACTTGGCTTTGCTGAAGATCCTCACCAAAGGCGTTGATATATTCTTGTACTCGGCCGGTAACTTTGATACGGAAAGGAAAGACCTCCGTAAAAGTGATAACATCTCCAATGACGTAGCGATATAAGCCGGCGTTTGTAGTAATGAGCATGACGTAGGGAACACCAGCCTCCACGTCCTTGATGGTTATTGCTGCTTCATAATGCTGCTGGTGATAATGTTTGAGCTCGATAAATTCGTAGAATACACCAGTGTTGAGTAGCAGTAGTAAATCGTCTTTTGCTAACTGATCTTGAATGGCAAAGTAACCTTCAGAGGCATTGTATACTTCGTGATAGAGGAAGTCGCTTTTGGGGATTAATTGCTCAAACTGTTTTCGGTAGGGGCTAAAGCGGACACCACCATGGATATAGGCTTGGAGGCCAGGCCAAATTTCAACTAGGTTATTAGCCCCGGTTTTTTCCAGTATCAGGCGATAGAGTGAAAGGTTCCAGGTAGGGACGCCACCCAGCATGGTAATGTTATTTTGCCGCGCTGCGATCTCTGCGGTTTTTTGAATTTTTTCCTCGTAGTTTGGGAGTGTCGCTGTTTCAATGTCAGGATAATAGAATGGCCTTAAGAGCAAAGGGATGTTTCCTATTACGATGCCTGAGATATCCCCTACTAGAATATTACTATTCTCGTATTTACCATACATGCCACCACCAATCAGCAGATTTCGCTGCGCAAAGATTTGCATGTTTTCGTGATGCGCATAGAGCGTAGCCAAGGTATACCATGCTGCTTTGAAATGGCAACGGCGAAGGGTGTTGCGCGTCATGGGAATATATTTGCTAGAGCCGCTTGTAGTACCAGCTGTTTTCGCTAGCCAGGTAACTTTTCCTGTAGTGAGTACATCTCCTTCGCCCTGAATAATTCTCTGAATATAAGGCCAAAGCTCGTCGTAAGAATGTACTGGAATGCGCGCAGCAAATGTAGAGTGATCCCGAATGCTTCGAAAGTCATATTGCTTACCAAAAAGCGTGTTGGCATTGGGCTTCAAGAGGTGGATGAATTCCTGCCGTTGAAGGTGCAAAGGCCTTTTGTAGTGGGCCTTAAGGTCTGCCTCATGAAACTTTAAATACCCCTTGAATAGGCGGTTAATCAAATTGCTAATCATTATATTTAATACTTGTCGGACAATTTGATTGTTTAAGAAGTTCTTCAGAAAATTACCATGGCAATATCATGTTTTTACGCCGGTTAGTCAATAGAAAAAGGCTCCTTCGTCTTGTGATTTTTGCACTATCTGCATTGGTTTTGCTTGTTTGCACGTCTCTCTGGCAAAAAGATGCTGATTTGATCCAAGTAGAAAGAGTACGTAAGGCGATCGCAGCACAACCAACTCCCTGTCCACCCCTAGTGATCGATATTCAGTCGACGGAAAGTGTGGCAAGAATTCAAGCTGCCAAAAAGGATTTTCAATTGACCTATGATGTGCCGGAGGCATTCCAAGATGTGTTTTTCTACACCCTATCCTATTTTCCAGAACTACAGACAAGTAGACTGTATTTCGTTTTTGAAGCGCTTAGTACTACGCTGCAGGTACGTCCCACTGTCTCAAGTCTTTTGAATAATCGTAAGCAACGATCCTACAATATATTCGTCAATAGTAACCGCGCATTTGATGGTGTTTTCTTTGCTGACATTCCTGTAAGTGGCCAGATTGGAATGTTGGCACATGAGTTTGTTCATATCCTAGACTATCAACACAAAAGCTTCTTCCAGTTGCTGGGTACAGGCCTCTGTTTTGCTTCAACAGAGGCAAGATCGAGTTATGAAAAGAGTATCGATCTACTGACAATTTATAAGGGATTTGGACAGCATATCCAGAATTGGACTTACTATCTGGAGAACAATTCGACAGCGAGTGATCGATACAAAACGTTTAAGCGATCTATTTACTTCGGCAATAAAGATATTGGTGAACTTCGGAAAACGATTCGGCCGTTGTGCGAGTAAGGTTAGCAAGTGATCACGGCTACTTGCAATCCGATTCTTCCCGCTATATTTGCGGTCATAAAACAACCACTCACCACAGATGTACAAAGGGAAAAAAGTGATTGCCGTACTTCCTGCTTACAATGCGGCCCTGACCTTGGAGAAAACCTACCGGGAGATTCCCTTCGATTTAGTGGACGAGGTGATTTTGTGTGATGATGCCAGCCAGGACAACACTTCGGCTTTGGCAAAGGAATTGGGTATTAATCACATCATTGTTCACGAGAAGAACAAGGGGTACGGTGGTAATCAGAAGTCTTTGTACAACAAAGCGCTGGAATTGGGCGGAGATATCGTGATCATGCTGCACCCCGACTATCAGTACACCCCTAAGCTTATTCCGGCGATGGTCAATATCATTGGAGATGAGCTTTATCCGGTAGTACTGGGGTCCAGGATTTTGGGTAAAGGAGCTCTAGCGGGAGGAATGCCCTTGTATAAATACATTGCCAATCGTTTTCTTACGCTTACCCAGAATATCTTAGTCAATTACAAGCTCTCCGAATACCACACAGGCTATCGAGCTTTCAGCCGCGATGTGTTAGAAGGTATTAACTTCAATGCCAATTCTGATGATTTTGTATTCGATAATGAGATGCTCTCGCAAATCATTTACCACGGCTTTCATATTGCCGAGGTCACTTGTCCTACCAAATATTTTGAGGAAGCGTCTTCCATCAATTTTCAGCGCAGCGCTAAGTATGGCTTAGGTGTATTGCGTGTTTCCATTAGCCATTTCTTCCACAAACTTGGTTTGGGGGATTCTCCTATCTATCAAAAGCCAAATTAGGGCTAGACTAGTCGTTTAACCACTCTACTTTTTCTTCAATCGCCCCACGTTCGCGAGGGATTTCTGGTGCATTGTGGTGAGCGAGGTAAAAGAGACCCAAACAGCGTTCACCTTCTTCTAGTCCTAGGAATTCGCCGAGGTGCTTGATCAGACCAGGAGAAGACCAATACCCGCCGAGGCCATAAGACGTCGCAGTGAGCCACATGTTCTGAACAGCCATGGATACGGCAGCTAGTTCTTCCCATTCCGGTAGCGATTCGTTCGGATCGCGTTGCATGCAGATCGCAATAATCGCTCCAGCCCGCATAGGGATCTTCGAAAGCTTATTGAACTTCTTCTCTGAAAAAGACTCCGTAGAAGTGATGGACTTATAGGTTGACGATAACACTTCCGCTAAGCGGTTGCGGGCATTGCCCTTAATAACCTTAAAGCGCCAAGGCTCCGTCTTCTTGTGGTTGGGAGCCCAGTTGGCATTTTCCAGCATATCCTGGATGATGGCATCATCAACCGGTTCGTCTGTGTACATGGCTGGGAAAATAGAACTCCGGTTGCGCAGCAGACTGCGTACAGCCTCGGGAGAAGGTATGTTTGACATAGTACTTTGAAGATATGGCTTGCAAAGGTATAACATCAAAAAGAGAAAAAAGTGCGCACCTGGTTAGCTTATTAAACAAGAGAGGAACAAACATGTATAACAAAGGGTAATTTAATCTATCATTATTTTCAGTAAATATTGAAAGTTTAATTTATTACCCTTATCTTTGAATCATCACCAGCCTTATACGACCATGAACGAACAAAGAGAATTACTGGATGCTCCTTTAAGAGTACCCGAGAGACAATTAAATGCAGGCCCTGATTATTCAGCGGCAAGTAGCCTGGATTTCCACATCAACCAATTCCTGCTGATCGTAGCAGGTTTGATCGCATTAGGTGCATTCTTCGAGCCAGGGGGAGCAATGTTTATCTTACTACTATGGAACTTAGTTGTGGGCGGATACCAGTTACTTAGTGCATTGATTGGAGCTATTCGAGGCAATCGTTTGAAGCTATATTACTTTGTAGCGGCCATCGCTTATCTCATAGTTCTGTGTACAGTAGTTACGGTTTTTGATCCTCATATCAATGGCCAGAACGAAATGGTGCTTGCTACGATCTTCCTAATCGTACTGCCTTTAAGTGGGGCGTTTTATTTCACGCTATTGTGCCGTGAGGCCAAGTATAGAAGTTAAAATCTATGATTAGTATCCTTCGTCTGCAAATCGATAGCTGGGTGCAGCTCGCCTTAGGGGTGTTAAGTACATTGAGCTGGTTGCTCGGTGGCTACGTCCTGAGCCTGGTAGGTGTTTGGCTCCTGTGGTTGTGGCAAACAGGTAGTGCACTAGAGTTGTGGCTAGACTATCGCCACCATAGCCGCCGGCCTTATCTGTGGTTGGCTCCAATTTTATTGACTTTAGCTATTCTTCACACCTATGGCATCTTTCTGATCTTAGGTTGCGCTTTAGCCTATGGTTGGCATACGATCAGAGATTATCGAATTGTCTTGCGTCGCCCACGTTCATTTTGGGACTTGTGATAACTCCAGTTGTTTTACCTAATTAACGCATGAAAATGACCACCCGAAGCAAACAAGAAACAGAAGTACACATTACGGAAGCAGCCAGTCGTCATATCGGCCAATCGGTTGATTTTGCGGATACCTTCTCAACGACAAATCATGAGCATAGCCTACAGGAAATAGTACAGACCATTCTGACAACCAAGCAACGCTGGATCGTCTATCTGTTCCAGCTGCGAAACTGGTTGGTGAAAACACTAGGGCTCAAAACAGATATTCCTGCGGATCACAACGATCGTTTTGCTGTTGGTGGATACGTGGGTTTCTTCCAGATTTACGAACTGTTGCCCGATGAGGTGATTCTGGGCGGAGATGATTCTCATCTTGATTTTCGGTTAAGTGTTCATAAGACGGATGCGGCCGAGCATAACATCAAAGTGACCACTCTGGTGCATTTTCATAACCGTTTGGGAAAGGTGTATATGGCTATCGTGGCGCCTTTTCATCGTATGATTGTCAAGAGTATGGTGGCCCAGGCTTATCGCGAGCCTCAACTTCGGAGCCAAGTGTAATTTTAGACAGTGCAATGAGATAAGTGCAAACATTTATCCTCCCAGGCTTGTATTAATGGTCTACTTCATGACCTAATACATCCATTCATGCAATACCAACTATTCGGCCGCTCTGGCCTACGTGTTTCCCCATTATGCTTAGGCACTATGACCTTCGGCAAGGACTGGGGCTGGGGATCTGATGCTGCTACCGCAAAAGAGATTTACGATACCTTCCTGGAGGCAGGAGGCAACTTCATTGATACTGCCGACGTGTATACCGAAGGTAGTAGTGAACGCATCTTGGCTGACCTCATTTCTGCTGATCGCGATCATGTAGTACTGGCTACCAAGTACACCTTGTCAAATACGACGCATAACCCCAATAACAGTGGTAACCACCGCAAAAACCTGGTGCAATCTGTGGAGAAGAGTCTTCGCAGACTAAATACGGATTATATCGACCTCCTTTGGGTGCACGCTTATGATTACTTGACGCCCATCGAGGAAATGATGCGAGCACTGGATGATTTGGTTACTCAAGGAAAAATTCTCTACGTAGGTATAAGTGATGCCCCGGCCTGGACTATTGCCCGAGCTAACACCATTGCGGAGTTCCGCGGTTGGTCTCGTTTTATCGGGAATCAACTGGAGTACAACCTGACAGAACGTACACCAGAGCGTGAACTTCTTCCTATGAGTAATGAATTGGGTCTAGGCGTAGTAGCGTGGAGCCCACTGGCAGCCGGCATCCTTACCGGTAAGTACAATAAGAACCGAGGAGAAGGATCTGGCGGACGCATGGAGGGTACAACATCTTACCGTCTAAATGATCGAAACTACGCCATTGCGGCTGCGGTGATGGAAGTTGCAGAAGAGATTGGAGCATCTGCACCTCAAGTGGCCCTGGCCTGGATTACTGCGCAGGGGCATATCCCCATCATTGGTGCACGAACACTGGATCAATTGAAAGACAACTTAGGCTCTTTAGAGGTAGGCCTTAATGAGGCGCAAATGGCAAAGTTGGATGAAGTGAGCCGAATAGATCTTGGGTTCCCACATGACTTTGTCACGCGACCTGGTGCACAGAAAATGATCTACGGAGGTATGGTGCAACAGATTAAAGGGAATAAGCACCCATTGGTAAATACCTAATCTGATCCTGTACGTAGAAGCACCGCATTCTATGTTAACTTAGCGACCAGCTGTTGGATAGTGTACCAATAGCTGGTCGTTCATTTTTGTAGACAAAAAACTGTTGCTATGACGGTCACCACACAATTTAAGGAGCAGTCTGTTTTTCGATTACAAGAGAAGAAAGAGCACATTGCGAAATGTTTTCGACAGCTAGACGATCGCGATATGTGGTGGCAGCCCAATGAGTCTTCAAATAGTGTAGGTACGATTATCCTACACCTCTGTGGAAACATCGGGCAGTACGTGCTATCCTCTCTGGGTCAACAACCAGATCAGCGGCAACGAGACTTGGAGTTTAGCGCTAGGAATAGTCATAATAAGGCGGAGTTGCTAGAGCTTATCAGTACAACGATTGATCAAGCCAGTGAGGTGGTCAATAACTGCTCAGAGGAGGAGTTGTTGCGAGTACGTATGGTACAAGGTTTTTCCTTTTCTGGCCTGGGGGTAGTGCTCCATGCGGTAGAACATCTCTCCTACCACACTGGCCAGATTGCCTATTTGGTGAAGTTGAAAAATGACCAGCAAATTGGTTTATATGACGACTTCGACTTGAATACGCTCAACGAGGATTAGCCAGTTAGTCTCCGCCTAAGCTGGCAGCTTTTCTCGTAGGGTCGAACCGGCTGCAGCTAGTACTTCCTCGGTTTTAGCGAAACAGATGCGCACTACACGCTCGTCACTTTCCACCGATCGGAAAGCAGAAACGGGAATTACTGCAACCCCAATTTCTTTGGTGAGCCAACGCGCAAAATCCACATCTGAATCTTTAGAAATAGCACTGTAATCGTACAGTTGGAAATAAGTCCCCGCGCACGGAACTGGGCGCAGGGCACAACCTGCTAGCTGGTTCAGTAAGTAGTCGCGCTTAGCTTGATAAAAAGAGCTGAGGCCGCCATAGGTTTCGGGATCTTGCAGATAATCAGCAAGGGCAAATTGTACGGGTGTATTCACCGAAAAGACAGTAAACTGGTGAATTTTACGGAACTCACTTGTGAGATAACCTGGTGCAATGCAATACCCCACCTTCCAGCCAGTAGAGTGGAAGGTCTTGCCAAAGGAATAAGTAGCAAATCCGCGTTGGAATAATTTTGGAAAATCGAGGAGGCTGTAGTGTCGCTGACCATCATAAACAAGTTGCTCATAGACCTCGTCGCTGATGACATACAAATCGCGATCTTGTACCAACTGCTCCAATTGCTCCCAATCTGATTTGGACCAAATTGTACCGGTTGGGTTATGCGGGTTGTTGATGATAATCAGGCGTGTCTTATCAGTGATATGTTCAGCAAATTCAGCCCAATCAACGCTATAGTCTGGATACTTTAGTTGATAAGGAACAACGGTCCCTCCACAGAGTTCCACTACGGTGCTATAGCTATCATAAGCCGGTTCCAAAAGAATCACCTCATCTCCTGGTCTGACCACGGTAGTAATGGCTACATAAAGTGCTTCAGTTGCGCCAGAAGTTACCGTGATTTGGGTGCCAGGATTTACTGCCAGGCCACTGCTTTCCAGGTGTTTGCTGGCAAGTACTTCTCGAAGTTGGGGGAGGCCCGGCATGGGGGCATATTGGTTGTGCCCTTTCTCCATGTGTTCACTAACTAACGCACGTAAGGCCGCCGGAGGATCATAGTTGGGGAACCCTTGGGAAAGGTTGATGGCTTGGTGTTCTCGAGCCAAGGCGGACATAACGGAAAAAATACTGGTAGCAGTGCTGGGTAACTTGGAATTAAAGGTAGTAGCGGGCATAAGAAGATTGCTTTCTTGAATTGGCTTTGGCAGATCAAAGATAGCGAGAACTGGCTGGGAATTAATTGTTAAATTCGTTGGTGAGGGCAGAAGAGGTTTAGTCTTCTTCATAGCCCAACGAAAACAAGAAATACAAAAACTCGAATAGCTTCTTCCATTATGAATCTACCTGCTAACGTTGCTTTGTGTAGTGTTCCTTTTGATGCACATTCCAGCTTTATGACTGGGCCTGCCCTTGCCCCTACTCGAGTACGTGAATGCCTGCACAATGGTTCGGGTAATTATTGGACCGAAAGAGGTTTTAATCCTATCGAGAACGATAATTTTTCTGATATCGGCGATCTGCAGTTTTCCTCCTATTTAGGCATTGCAGATGCTGCTGATGGTGCTATTCGCCAAGGCTCCAGGTTGCTCACCATAGGTGGCGATCACTCCATTAGTTATCCGTTGCTGCAAGCCCATCGTCGGCATTATTCTGATTTTACGGTATTGCAAATTGATGCGCATGGAGACCTCTACGATAACTTCATGGGTAATAGCTACTCGCATGCCTGCCCCTTTGCGAGAGTTATGGAAGAAGGGCTATGTGACCGTCTTGTGCAAGTGGGTATCCGCACGCTTAACCCTCACCAGCGTCAGCAGGCGGATAAATTTGGCGTGGAGCAGATTGAGATGATGCACTTTGAGGAAAAGATCCAAGAGCTCCATTTTACTCGTCCGCTCTATATCAGTTTTGATATTGATGGTATCGACCCGGCCTTTGCACCTGGTGTTTCTCATCATGAACCGGGAGGCTTGAGCGTAAGAGAAGTGATGCGAATCCTACACAATATCAAAGTGCCCATCATCGGTGCGGATATTGTAGAATACAACCCACACCGTGATCATCATGGAATTACGGCTGCCCTAGCGGCTAAATTAGCTAAGGAGATTTTGGAGCTAATGATGCGCTAACTTTCTCAAGTGGTATAAAAAAGAAGACCCTACCGAGGTAGGGCCTTCCACAAGGATTCGCGTATTATGCATACTTCTTAGTGCCTCATATTACTGTTGTAAGTAAGCTCAGGCTATTTCTTATTGTACGGTAAAGCGTCGCGTTTGCTCGCTCTGTTCATCTCGCCATCGTAGCAGATAGGTGCCGCGTGCCAGGCCAACAGTAGATATGTTCTCCTGGAAAACACTGCCTGCAAGTTGTACCTGTTGTTCTCTAAGCACCTGTCCGGTCAAGGATAAAATTTGCCAGCTGGCTTGTCCTTCTCGATCGGCCTCAATACGGAGCTGGAACTGATCATTCACTACTGGATTCGGGGCGATGTTGAACTCCATGCCAGGAGCAATCTCCAGTGCTGCGCTACTATCACCGATCAAGTTGCCGGTCTGGCAATCTGTTCCCTCATAGATGCGAACGTTGCGGAACCACGAATTTCCGTTACGCGCACCACCATCTTGATCAGTAGCGAAGAATAAACGATCAGCTAAGCCCACATAAAATTCTCCAACGGGAATTTCGTACGACTGCCAGCTGGCATTCCCAGTGTAGTTGTCATAGTTTGCTAGGCCCCAATTTTGTGTGCCGTGTACTTTAAAGGTGTAGCCATAGGATATACTCTCATTGTTGTCGAAGCCAATGCCGTGTATCTCTCCTTGAATAGTGGATCTGAAGTCGAAGGCAATAACCGTATTACGGGTAACCTCATAGTCAAAATCGATCGACTTCCAGGCGTTGTTGGCTAGATAAAGCGTTTGTCCATCATCTTGTACTTCGAAAATGCCGGCATCCTGGTTGATACCATAAGAGTTGATGGTATAGTCATTGAAATTGATCGACTCACAGTCATCTCCTCCTCCGTCTTCTTCGTATGGCAAACAGAAGCTTACGGTCTCTGAAGAAGGAAATTCACCACCTTGAGCAATTAGTACTTGTTCTGCCCCAAGCAAGGTGTAACTACCATTGCCATACGCACAACAGATACCATCATTATAGGCATCGTTGATCCTAAAGCTGTAACAGCCTTCCGGTAGGCAAAGCGTATCCAGCACCAATTGATTGGCTACGTCTTTTCCGTACGGGCCACCTTGCGCCACAACTGCTCCTTGACCATTTGTTAGGGTCCAACTGGTTTCCGGGCTGTAGGTGTCTAACTGTAATCGGATGAAAAGCTGTTCGTCCTCGCACTCTGTTACTGGCGGGTTGTCATCTCCATTACCACCACCATCCGGACAGGCAGAAAGACAGGTGGCGTTGGCTACTTTATTTCGGATCAAATTGCCTGGTTGAGGGCCGAAACCCCGGCTAAGATTTATACCTACCTGCGATAAATGGCAATAAGACATAATGGTCCCACCTCCGCTTGGTGATCCTGGGTTAGCACAGCTACCTTCGGTGTAGCCTGGGCATCCGTCGATTGCGGTACCGTTTCCATTCCAAACGCACGCATGGGTGTGCTGAGAACCGAGTAAGTGCCCGAGTTCGTGAGCTACCACCATGACTGACCAAGAATACGTAGGTACTTGTTGAAAGCTACTATTGATTCCAGAATAGCTCATTTTGGCAATGGTATAGGGATGACAAAGTCCATTTACCACGGCTATACCACCACTAGCCTGATACGAAAGGAGTTGAGCCAAATCACCGTTGAAACTGGTGCGATTGTTTTGGAAATCCGTGAGCATTTGGCCACTACTGTTGCTATTATACGGGCTGGGTGTATTCCAGACAAAAATCTCTGAAATACGCATGTTGATTTGCTCGGCAGCATAAATAGTGGCAACCTGATTAAAGAGTGCTTCTACATACTGCGCTGTAGCTTGTACGCTTCCCTTGTTAAGGAAAATGTCATAGTTGACTTCGAAGTAGATTTGGACACAATCGCTTAGATCACGACCGCTTTCTGTCACGTCACTGAGTTCTTCGCGCAGATAAGCTTCTCCCGAATCTGGAGTGGCACAGGAAAAGTGCTCATTCTTGAAGATCTCCTGATCTTGGTAGATGACGTAAGGCTGTTCGGCAGCGGATCGCTCTTCGTTTGCGGGCAAACGCCCAAGAACATAGTTGCCCTCGTATTCTTCGGCGCTGATGAGACCCATTACCTCATTTTCTAGAAAACTGAAAGCGACTAGGGAATTAGACGACCCAGCAACAACACCCTGATAGTGTACAGCGTGCTGAACAGAAACCGGATGATTAGCAGCACTTTCAATTATAATTGGGTGAGGGGTCTCTATTTTGACCAGTTGTAATTCGATGCTGCCTTCTCCCACAGGGATATCCATTTTTAAGATGGCAGGTGCTTCGTGAAGTAAGCCGGATTGTAATTCTTCGTCAATACGGAGGAAGTCATAGGTTTTGACTTCAGACAATGCGGTAGTACGGTTTTTTTCTGTTGTGAAAAGATGTGTTAATTCTTTTTCAGCAAAGTCGGCCTGGCGGGCATTTACGCGCTCTGCTGGAGTGATGTTTTGCGTGTGATTTTGGGCAAATACCGATGTGCTTAGGACTACGATAAATAGCCACAACAGTTTAATCGCTCTCATGATGAGAAGTCTGTTTTTGGGTTGAGATCAGTCTTGTTTTAGCTCCTTTTCACATCCCCTTCATGATCCATAGTTCCTGTTTTTCTTCAGGTGAGCTGCACAGATAGTGATCTTTTAAATAGTTGCAAGAGGGTACCTGTAAACTAGGCTGCAGACAAAGCAAGTGCTTTGTAAACAGTGGTTTACGTCGTTGTGCTACTACTCGGCGCCTTGAGTAAGGAGCACAGCGGAAAGGGCTGTACTATGGTAATAGCACAGTCATTTCCAATGCCAAATTTGGTTTGTGTTTACGCGAATCAACTGAGGGCTCCAGACAGTACAGTGTACTGCTGGAAAAAAGACATGTTCACAGGAAGGGTTTGTAAAGGGTCACCTATTGATAAGGTGAATTTCAGAAGGGAAGTGACAATGTAACATTGTCAGTTCTCCCGTTTTAAAGTCATTCTATAAACGCGAATATGAGCTAAAAATTTTCGCAGCGCCAGTGTGGCGGTACGCGGTTTATTGAACGGGGTGAAAAACTTCGGGAACGGCTTTACATTAAATTAAACTGACATGTAAATTATCCCTAGATGAGGGCGGTTCTACAAGAAAACCCGCATGCAATTCATCTTGAAATCACATGCGAGTTGTATCAATTTAGACGATGAAATTACTTCACCACCAGGATTTTTACAGATTGTGGAGCCTGGAATGTCCGGCTATTTAGCGTCAAATAATAGGTGCCGTTATTGAGGTCTCCTAAGTCAATTTGTACTTGGTTTTTGCCCGCTGTGTAGGTGGCACGGGTAATGTTTTTAACCAAAGCACCTTGCTCATCGCGCAAATCAATGCGGATAACCGCCTCTTTTTCTAGCTGAAAACTTAAGGTGGTTGCATTTACCGCTGGATTTGGATAAGCCGCTGCTGCAATATTCATGGCTTCTGCTTCAGCGCCAAGTTCAGTCTCACTCTGTGGTTCCATGAGGAGGAAGTGGATCTTTCGGCCCAGTTCTTTCCTAGCTTCATGCTCAGGATGCGGCTGGCGGCCTTGACGGCGACCTTGATGCCTTTCGTGTAACTCTGCTGGTACGTGGCGCTCCATGATCGCTTTTTTGTCAGCGTCCCATTGCTCTGCTTGATCAGCTACTTCTTCCAGCAATCGGGTAATGTCAGCGTCATAGTTGCTAACCATTTCCTCCAGTGCACCGAAAATCTCAGGATGCTGTTCCCGTAGATCACGTTTTTGATGGCGGGCATGATGAGGGCCATGACGGCGTCCCTGGCGTTCGCCTGCTTCCGGACGTTCCCTTTCGCCCTTGCGCTGCTCACGCATTTGTTGGCGTTCGGTACGCGCTTGTTCTTTGGCTTCGGCCAGCGTAGCTCGGTATTCTGCTAAGCTTGTCTTATCAGCTTGGCTAAGCTCCGCCTCAAGTTTAGCGCGTTGTGCCTCCATCACGGGTTGGATGTTAGCTTCACGATAAGCCTTTAGCTCTTGGCGTAATGCTTTGCGATCAACAGACTCACGCAGTGCACGATGTTCGGCCTGCTTGGCTTTGCGGATATCACGTAACTTACTTAGCTGCTCCTCATTGAGGATCTCCCCCAACTCAGTCTTAGTGTTTTGATGAATTTCGCGCATAGCAGAACGACGATCTTCTCGCTCTAGATTCTCGTTATTGCGAAGTGCTTCTGCTGCTGCCTTAGTCTTAGCTTGCAGGCTTTCAATTGCTGTTACTTGTTCTGGTGTAAGGGCGAGCTCCGCTTTTAATTCGTCGGTAAGCTCTAACATATGTGGCGGATGCTGTCGGTGCTGAGCCAGTACTGCGCTGATGCTGATCAGGCTCACAAAGAGCAGGAGCAAAAAACTGTTTTTCATAATGCTGTTCTTGTTTAAGATTTAAGTAGATGGATTATTTATGTGGGTTCTCGTGTGGTCGTCGACGTTTCTTTTTCATATGTGGAGATCTACTCAACATGCGACGCCAACGTTGGCTCTCCTGGAGTTGATCTTCGGTCAATAGGGGGGTTACTTCTTGGAATAGGGAGTCGGCAAGTTGGGTCCGTTCTAACCTGTGGGAAGCATTTAGTTCCCGAAATCGCGGCCCGTACTCTTCGAATATTTCACGAAGGTGAAGTTCTTGCTCTGGCTCCGTTTCGATTCTTTCTAAAAAGCGTTCGCCAAAACCTTTACCCTCGCCGAGCTGGCGTAATTCATGTACACGTTGTTGCACCAATTGCCGGTTGGTCAGAAAGCCACCGATAAAACCGATGAGCAAAAGACCCGCAACTGCCAGTATGACTTTTAGTTTTTGCATAGGTTTAATTCTTTGGACTTGTTCCGTCAGGCATGAATGAGCGAAAGCGTCGTGAATTTTATTCTGAACGAGGCAAAAAACGCAGGCATAGCCTTAGCTACGGCGAGGCTTTTTAACGACGTGCAGGATAAAATTTGCCGCTTGTAGCCATTTAAGGCTCTGGCGAAACAAGTCTTTTATTCAAAAGCGTACACATCATCGACCTGAATATCCTCCAAACCAAGGAGGGCTTCCGTCTCAAGTGTACCGCTATTGTAGTAAACGAAGCCAAGGCTCAGCGCCAGTACAACACATGCTGCTGCCGCTACGGACGACCAGCTAGAGATCAGTGGTCGATACCAGCTATGGTCACTGAGTACCGAGCTCGCTACTTGCGCTGCAAAACCGGGTTTGGCCGGTTGCTGCAATTGAGAGAATAGCTGACGCATCTCCTCCAACTGCTGGCGCTCTACTTCTAATTCTGGAAACTGCGCCAGTACTACCACTAATGCCTGTTGCTCTTGTTGGTCAAATACCTCGTCTAGCGAGCGATGGACCAAGAGTCGAGCTTCTTCTATGGAGTATTTGTTTCGGTTCATCATCCTTGGTTTAAAATCGGTTTCAGGTATTGCTGTAACTCTTTTTGAGCCCGTGATAGACGGGATGCCACTGTTCCCATTGGTACTTGCAGTAAGGCTGCTGTTTCGCTAACACTATAACCTTGCACCAAGCGGAGCACAACAACTGTTCTGTATTCCTCCGACAAGCGACCAAGCGCTTGCTGTAGGGCATCCTGTAATTCCGTACGCTCTGGCGATTGCGATCGATCTGCTTTATGCATCATCAGTTGATGATCAGTGCTCAATGCATTCGGACGCTTTTTACGCTTGTCAGCGGCGGTTAAGGCGGTGTTTATCGCTATGCGGCCCAAATAGGTGCTGAGTTTGGCATTCCCGGCGTACTTATTCAAGGCCCGATAAAATTTGATAAACACATCCTGAGCTACGTCCTCCACTTCTGAAGGCCCTAACATGCCTCCAATAATACTCCTAACCATGGGCTCGTAGCGTTCTACCAGTTGGCGAAACGCACGTTGATCGCCGCTGCGAGCACGTTCAATGAGGAGGTTATCGTGAAGGCTTGCTTCCAATCTCTTTTGGGATTGTTTTGCTTATTAGACTCGACTAGTCGGCTGTTTTTTCCCCACTCCCGAAAAAAGATCATTTTTTAGAAGGTGAGAAATGTCATCAGTGCTTTTGGGAACCTACTGTAATTTAGGAGATTAAATATCTTAAAACCATCATGAAGGCAGAAGAACACCAGCCAGAAGAAGATCATTTACCCCCATATCGGATACGCCCGCGCTTTCAGGTAACATCACCTGATACCACTGATGATATAGAGGAGCGTATCAGTGTAGGGTTGGACGCAGATGGAGCTCCTTGTGTGGGTAAAGTGTACAGTGGTTATGTGTCTTTGCAGTTACCCTTGGAGGAACAACATTATTGGTCACCCAGGCTTACCGTCACGCTGGAAGAATTCGAAGAGGGAAGTTTGGTACGTGGCCTATACGGACCCCGGCCGGCAGTGTGGACGATGTTTGTTTTCTTTTATTCGCTGATTGGATTTGCGCTGGTGATCGTCTCCATTATAGGTATGGCTAACCTGTCACTGGACAAATCTGGTGCGGTACTTTGGTTGGTGCCGGTATTAATAATTGCGTTCTTGTCACTTTATCTGGTTGCTTACTTTGGCCAGCAGAAGGGCCATGACGAAATGGTGGTATTGCATACCTTCTTAGAGGAAACTACCGGACTAAATATTGATCGAGAGCATCAGGAGGCGGCTGCCGAAATTAACTCGCCGCCGGTACATTTAGAATAAAGCCCACCTTGAATACATTTTCGATCGACACATCGGGGTCCTCTCGAAGAATTTTGCGTAGCCGGCTAATAAATACATCAAAGCTGCGCCCCAGAAAGTAATCATCCTTGCCGTAAATACGCTGAACGGCTAGCTCACGCTTCAAGATTCGATTTCGATGCTGGCAAAGGAGCAGTAGAATAGCATTCTCTTTTTCGGTCAATCGACGGGTTTCTTCGTTTAGGCAAATCTCTTGTCTGGAAGGATCAAATTGATAGCGCCCTATCTGGTATTTTCGTACAGGTACAAGTGTTGGTTTCTGTTGTTGTTGAGCTACACGACGTAGGATAACCCGGATCTTGCACAGTAACTCTTCCTCATCAAAAGGCTTAGTGAGGTAATCTTCCGCACCTAGTTGATAGCCGCGTAATTTGTCTTCTTTCAGGAGACGTGCGGTAAGAAAAAGGAAAGGAAACTGTGGATGCTTTGCACGTATGTGCTTTGCCAAGCTAAATCCATCCATGCCAGGCATCATAACATCCAGTACAGCCAAGTCAAATTGTTGTTTCTGCAGCTCTTGCATTGCAGAGCGAGCATCCTTGCGCCAGGTTACCTGTAGGCCTTCTAGTTCCAGAAATTCCATTAAGAGAAAGCCTAGATTCATATCGTCTTCTACCAGTAAGATTCGTTGTTGGTTCATCAGTTTGTTCGGTGGTTTAAGTTTTGGGCAAGGTGATTTCAAAACGAGCCCCCTGTCCGGGCTGGCTCAATACCTGAATTTGCCCTTGGTGCAATTCTACTATCCGTCTTACATAAGCAAGGCCTAGCCCAAAGCCTTTGCAGTTGTCGCGCGTACTTTTTTGCCGATAGAAAGGGGTGAAAATTTGAGCCTGTTGTGCAGCTGATAAGCCTGGTCCATCATCTTGAACAGCGAGTAGCACATAATCTTCATATTCCTTAAGGTCAACTCTTATGTTGGGCTGATCATCACTGTACTTCAAGGCATTGTCTAGCAGGTTTCGCAACGAATTCTTGAGGTGAAGCGCGTCCACTCGCAATTCAGTGCTAGTATGTGTAGGAGTAAACTGTATCGAAGCACGTTTGGCGTCTGCCTGTAGATGCATATCGGCGATAGTTTCTCTACAAAGCGTGACCAGCTCACAGCTTTCCTTACTTAGGAGATAATCGTTCTTTTCTAAACGAGCCAAGTACAGTACTTGCTCCACCTGCTGCATGAGTTGGCTGGCCTCATTCTGAATAATCTGTAGATGCGGCTGTCCAGCGGGAGCCAAGGCTTTGCGCTGCATAAGGCTGCTGGCAAGCTTGATGTTAGTGAGCGGCGTACGAAACTCGTGTGCCATGTGGTTGAAAAACTCACGGTTTAGATTACTCATTTTCTGTTGCCTCAAGAGATGGTAGGAGGCATAAAAGAACAGTAAGCAGATCATCAGAAGAATACCGAAGGAAGTACCCGTCATAACCCCCATTTTATCAAGGGTGTATTTCTTCTTCTCAGAGAATTCAAGATTGAGAAAGTGACTATCCGTTTTCGTGATGGGGTCAAGCGCACAGGAATAGGGGGGCAGTTCGATCGATGTAGGCGTATAGCTTGGTGGCTTGGCACAAACTTTTGCTTCGTAGGGTAGCTTAATGTTGAACCCTGCTAAGGATGAAGAGACCGTCTTCGCAAATTGGTCTGTTTGGATCAACTGATCAAGTTTCTTGCCGCACTCTGCTGCTGTAATTGTGCAGGATTGGGAGAAAGGCTCACTGCATTTTTCGTCCTTGGCGAGCGTAGCAACTGCACTACACAATGCTGTGTTAACATTGGTCTGAAATTGTTCCTCCATCAGGCTTTGTGAATGCCTGAGCCAGATTACCTGTACGATCAGGAGTGCCGCCATGGCGATGGCTGAAGCCACTACTAGATAGGAACTGGTTCGCTGTTGCATGCCGTACGAAAGGGTGATTATAGCAACAAAATAAGGCTTTTCCGGCGGATGCTGTCTGGTGATTAACAGCTTTTTAACAAGTGACTAACAGCTCAAAAACAGCACTTTAGGGGCACTTGGGGCTAGCTTTGTTTTATCCATTTACAGCATGCTTGGAGTGGTCGTTTACACCCGAGACGACTGCTCCAGGCCCGCTCCGGTAGCTCAGCGGTACTGAGTGCAAGCAAAACCTATAATGATGTTACGTTCTTTTATGCTCTGCTGCTTTCTCTTTGTTGGTGTAGCACTTAGTGCTCAAACAACAGCGGCCAAGACCAGCTGCACGCCTGCACAATGCCAAGCCAAAAAGATGGCTGCTACTACCTCTTGTCAGGCGAAAGCCACTACTGTAGCGGTATCTACTACACCTTCTCCTGAACGTGCGGCAAACGCCACGGTAGAGCCACTACCGCTATTTAAGCTGACGAGTGCCGCATCTACGAAAGCGAACTGCCAACCAGCTGACTGTGTCAGAGTTTGTGAGCCAAAAAATTGCGATCCCAGCGCCTGTCAACCCTCAAACTGCAAGCCGGGTACAAGTACTAGTGCAACCACTACAGCACTAGCACTCAAGCAAGAATAAACCGGTTTATTACGCTGCCATTTGTGCTGACAACCCAGTGCAAATCCGGCATACCTTGAGAGAGGCACTCTTCTTCGGATGAGTGCCTTTTGTTATTCGGTAACTTGTTCTTCTCCTTTCGATAAATAGGCTTCACATAGCTCATGTAGTGTTTCCTCACTGTCTACCATATTGGAGAAGTAGGCCACGAACATTTCTTTCCCTTTTCGGTCGGCGGCGTTCATGTACTGGTAGGCGTAGGTCAGAAATTGCTCAAACTTAATATCCATGATTCGTTTGCTCTCATCCATTTCAATGAGTGCAGAGATGATCGGATAATCAATGAGTTCGGTCTTGCTATTGAGAAAAAACTTCCAGGAAGCACTTCTGATGGTGGGGAGTTGTACGCCCCCTGCTGCTGTTATGATGTCTACTATCGCCAGCGTGTCGTTATCTGCTTCTTCTATCAAGACCTCTAATAATTCGTAGTGTCTTGGCAGTATTTCACTTAGTGAGCTGTAGTTTTCCTCAACCTCCGTTTCTATCGTAACTAAGGCTTTTTCTACGAACCTTTCGTTGGCCTGCTCCTCTTTCCAGTTGTTTATGAAGAGGGCTATCAAGATCCCCAGGATCACAGGGATAATCTCTTTCAAAACGCGTTTTAGGTATTCAAGCATGGTTTTTTGTTTTAGGATTAAGCTTGATAAACCATCCCAATGTGTGGAATGCCATCTTCAAGATAAATATCTCCTATAGATGAAAAGCCTACAGAGCTGTAATAGGATTGTAGGTGAGCTTGCGCAGAAAGCTTTATGGGAGTGCCGGGCCATAATTGTTGGGCTTGCATAACTGCTTCTCGCATTAGGGCGCGCCCTAAGCCTTTGCCTCGAGCAAATGGAGCGGTTATGACACGACCAATAGCCGCATGATTTTCATAGCTGGTGCCAGTAGGCAGTAAGCGTACGTAGGTAGCTAATTGACCGTCCTCCGTTAGTCCAAGTAAATGTGTGGCTACTTGATCTTGGCCGTCAGCATCAAGATAAGGACAATGTTGCTCGACCACGAAGACTTCTTGGCGTAGGGCCAGGAGGGCATAAAGCTGTTCTTTGCTGAGATCCGAATAAGAGAGGCAGGAGTATTCAACGGTCATATTCTATATTTTTCCTCAAGTTATTAGTTGAACGCCATATTTATTGAGCAGTTCAGTTAGAATGCCCATTGAAGTTAAACGAAAAAGCCCCATCCACTCTAGGAGCAGATGGGGCTTTTGTATGCTTCAGGTGAAGCAGCTGTGTTTATTCAGCTACTACCTCGAAAGTTACTTCTGGTTGAACTTCCTTGTGTAGAGCAACTACCATTTTGTAGGTACCTAACTCTTTAACGTTGTCTGGAAGTTGAACTTTGCGGCGCTCGATATCCAAGTCAAACTGCTCTTTCAAAGCATTTACAACCTGAATATTGGTTACGCTACCGAAGATCTTACCGCTGGTACCAGCCTTCGCGCCAATGCGCAATACCTGACCGTCCAACTTAGCAGCCATTTCCTGGTATTCACCCAGGCGCTTCGCTTCCATTGATTCTTCGCGGCGTTGAAGTTCTTTCAAACGAGCTTTATTGGCACCATTGGCAATCAATGCCAGACCCTGAGGGATCAAGTAGTTGCGGCCATAGCCATCCTTAACGGTCACCAGCTCGTGCTTATATCCGACGTGCTCTACGTCTTGCAACAGAATGATATCCATGTCAATTCGTTTTTAAAATCGATAATAAATGATCACTGCCTAAGGCTTACTTCAGTAAGTCCGTTACGTAAGGCAGTAGCGCCAAGTGGCGAGCACGCTTAATAGCGGCAGAAACTTTGCGCTGGTACTTCAATGAGTTACCGGTAATACGGCGTGGTAAAATTTTACCCTGCTCGTTAACGAATGACAGCAGGAAATCAGCATCCTTGTAATCGATGTACTTGATGCCATATTTGCGGAAACGGCAGTACTTCTTGCGCTTACCACCGATCTTAGGATTGCTTAAGAATTTAATATCATCGCGATTAGCCATAGCTTATCCTGATTTTAGTAGTGAATAATGAAGGTTTACTCTTCCTCTTGCTTTGCTTCAGCAGCTGGAGCAGGAGCAGGGGTAGCCGGCTTGACTTCTTTTGCCTCAGGAGCAGGAGCTGCTGGCTTAGCTGCTTTTGCTTCTGGAGCAGGAGTTGCTGGCTTCTTGTCACGGTTGTCACGACGATCACCACGACGGTCACCACGACGATCGCCACGACGATCATCTTTCTTGTCCTTTGACTTAGGACGCTTAGCTTTACCGATTAGACCATTACGCTTGTCTTCGTTGTACTTAATACCAAACTTGTCTAGTTTGAAGCTCAAGAAACGCATGATGCGCTCGTCACGGCGCAGAGCTAGTTCCAGATCATCGATGATGTCACCGTTAGGAACTCGGAATTCGATACAGTAGTAAACCCCACTATTGCGCTTGTTGATAGGATAAGCCAATGTGCGAAGGCCCATCTCGTCGATGTGCACGATTTCCGCGTTGGCATTTTTCAACATGTCGCTATAGGTCTGAGCCGTCGTTTTGATCTCTTCCCCTGACAGCACTGGGTCTACGATGAATGTTACTTCGTAATTTCGCATTAGATCAGACACTTAAAAAATGAATTATTAAATGGTAACAGTAGAAAAACAACTTCTTGATTCTTAGCTGTTACTTTAAAGCGGCTGCAAAGGTAGTGTTTTTCCATAAAAAAATTCAAAATCATTTAAAGTAATCTGATGACTGGTTCGTCTACCAAAGAAAAGACCTAGTTTTGGCAACGCTACCTATGGCCGCATCAAGAGAACAGACTATTACTCAGACGATTCGCAACTACGGTGATCGGCTCTTCCGATTCATCCGGGGGCGGGTTAATTCTGATGCCGATGCGGAAGATGTACTGCAGGATGTCTGGTTTCAACTCAGCCGAATTGTTGACCTCAGTACGGTGGAGAATCTAAATGCATGGCTGCACCGTGTGGCGCGTAATCGATTGACTGATCGCTACCGCAAAAAGCAGCCGGAAGCACTGGAAGATCTCCGCTTTGGAGATGAAGATGGAGAGGGCGCGTTTATTGACGATTTTTTGCCCTCTTCTGATGACACGCCCGAGGAGGCCTATTTCCGACAAATCGTATGGGAGACTTTATATGAAGCTTTGGACGAGTTGCCAGAAGCCCAGCGGGATGTCTTCGTTTGGAATGAATTGGAAGATGAAACGTTCCAGTCGATCTCTGATCGTACTGGTGTAAATATCAAAACACTGATCTCGCGAAAGCGCTATGCTGTACAACACCTACGCGAACGCTTGGCAGATTTGCACGAAGAACTCTTAAACTTTTAAACAACTACTATGTACCGCCAACATAAATACCGCCGCCGTTGGTCGCCACTTTGGATGGGACTCTTTTTGGTCCTGGCACTAGTAGTGCTGTCTTGGGTCGTGATGTTCCTATGGAACTTTGCGGTGCAACCCTTGTTTGGGACTCCCACCATGAATATGGCGCAAGCCGCCGCCTTGCTAGTCTTGTGTCGCATTCTCTTCGGCCGCCTTGGCCCACCTAATCATAAAGGGGAGCATATGCGTAAGCGTAAAGCCGCCTGGAAAGAGAAATGGGGCAAGATGAGCGACGAAGAGCGGGCCGCTTTCAAGGCACGCTGGAAAGAGAAGTGTGGACCTAGAAGGGAGACAAGAAGTCAGGATGGAGATTCGGCCTAAGGCCAGTCCATATAACACTCAGTAGGTAAATTAAAAATGGTGCAACGGACGTATTGTCCTGTTGCACCTTTATAATATCATTGCCTATTGTTTACGTGGAATTTTGGGTTTGAGCGCGTTTAAAAGGAGGCAATGAAAAGCATTCAGGGGATTGTTCCATTATTTTTTGGGAATGATACAAAGCTATAGGCCGGGGAGTACAACGGGAGAAACAAATTTGACTTAAAGTATGTTTTTATTTTGCTATATTATATTGTTAAAATATTGATTATCAATTTTTAAAAATAAAATAAAGTCATATTTGAGGCGCTCGATAATAATAATGACTTTTGCCGAGCTTGATGAAGGAACTATAGTCGACTTCAATCGATTTGTGCAAGAGCAGGGACATACAAGGTCTAAATTGAAATCAGTATGGAGTAAACTGCTTTCCTACATCAGGCGCGGAGCTCAACCGGTTCTTGCTAGTTTTGAAAAAGAACTTCCCTCTACGCTTGCTATATCGACTTCGCAGCTAAAGAATATATTGTCAGATTTAGTGAAGCTTCTGGAGAAATACCTCGCGGAGCAACGACTAAACGATGATGACGACCTACGAGCGCTGTTGGCTTTTGAAGAAGCTGTCTTCAGTAGGAAAACTGCCTATATCCAGTTCAAACGAGCAAAACTTGCCAAGCGCCTCCATGCTCGACGATTCTCCAGTTCTAGTGCTAATCACAACTATCTCCGCTTTCTGGAGCTTGAGCATGAATTTGATGCCGAGCTTAAAAATCGAGCAGACCTTTCGGCGCTTCTCCAGCAAACCAGGCAATTAGAGCAATACACTACCCTAGAGCGACTGGGTATCTACTGCGATATTTTTGAAGGAATAACCAGGCAGACGGATATTCTTCCAGAGACATTGCTTGCTGAGGTTCATGCCTTACCAGAAGTTTCCTTGCCTAAAGAAGAAGAAAGTGCTGAGTTCTCTTTGGTCCCGATTTATTTTCATCTCTTATCGCTAATAAGGAATGATGACAAGCAGAGTTTCAATTACTTATTTGAACGATTAGAGGAGGTGTTAGATAAGATGTCGGAAAACGAGCAAAAGCGGATAGTCGCCCGACTGCAGAATTTCCTGGTAACGAAAATCATACGAGGGGATCTGAGCTACAATAAATATTATGAAAGGGTGATTCGTCTTCTGTTGGTTAATGACGCTTACAAAATCAGTGAGTGGGAGATAAAAAACTTTGTCACAGCCCTATGTAAAGGTGACGAGATGGATTTGGCAGAAGAGCTATTAGTGAAGTCGGTCTCTAAGATGATCACTTCCGATAAATCGCTGGTGCTGCAATACAATAAAGCTGTAATTAATTTATACCGGGAGCGCTACAGCAAAACCTTGGAGTTGGTTTCACGCATTCCATTGACAAATCGCAATTACTACATTGGTTCCAGGTATATCCAGCTCTATGCTTTGTATAAGCTGGAAGAATATGAAGGAGTACTCTCCCTGCTCGATAGTTTTCATATTTATGTGCGTCGCGCACAATGGTTGACCACTAGCGATAGAGCAGCGGGAATCGCTTTTGCGATACTCTTTCGAAAGTTTGCTAAGCTTCAGTTAGAGAAACCTTACCTCTCTAATGAGGAGTATCAAGCAGGAATAAAGGCAGTTTACGACAAGATTAATTCAAATCTTGTCCTGGCAAATAGATCGCTGTTGAGATCGTTGATCGCGGAAGAAGTACAATAGCTCTAAGTAAAAGTACCTTTACTCTTTCACCCGCGCCATAAACATCCGCATAAAGAGGTGTGTGGCCATATTCCGTGCACGGTTTTTGGCAATTTGGGCATTGTCGCCGTGGAAGTTGGCGTCTAGCGTTTCATACCAAAGTTGGAGCCATTTGCCAAAGAGCTTTTGATCGATCCCGGGTGCATTGTCCTGGTCTACATCAATATGTACCTGTACAGGATTGCCTTTGTATTTGCGGGCGAAGAGGAGATTGGATTCCCAGAAGTCGGTCAGGCGTTCCAGGTGTTCTTCCCAATCGGTGATGCGCTCATTAAAAACGGGGCCTAAAAGTTCGTCGTTCCGAACCTTCGCGTAGAAGGAACGAACCAACAAGGAGACTGCAGGTCTGGAAGATAGTTCTTGCATAGACGCCAAAATTTGCTGCAAATTAGGAAGTGGTATTACTTGAAGTAATGATTATTGTCACTCTTTTGTGGCCTTCTGCCATACTTGTGTCATACCTGCACCATAACCCACTGTAGGGCCTTGCATAAAACCGAACTGCTGGTAGAACGCTTCCAAACTAGCAGCCGACATCAAGCCGATGAAGCTGTGATGTGAAGCATGTTTTTCCAGGTAGATCATTACTGTTTTCATCAGTGCCGTTGCAATGCCTCGACGGCGATAAGTCTTTGCCACCACCAAATCTTGAACATAAAAAACGATATGGCCGTCTCCTACCAGACGCACCATTCCCACAGTTTGTCCGTCTATGTGCGTACTGAAAGTGACTATAGAACGAGGCAAAGCCGCAGCGATCGCTGACTGTGGCTGCATTTCCCAGCCGGCTTCCCGAATAAGCCTTTGATAATCCTCCACCTGAAGTACATTCTCTTTGATCAATGGTTTCGTCTTTTGGTACACAACATCAAGATACTGGGTTAGGAGACGGATTTGCAAGTTGCTACCTTGGTCAAGGTAAATTGTAAAAGAGAATGACGATAAAGGAACGCACAACCGACAAATTACGATTACGACATTGGGCTGAGCGAGACTATGCAGCACTTGCAGCATTCTTTGCTTCCGCTGAAAATACCCAATTTGTAGGCGGGGTAAAAACAGAGGAAGAAGCATGGCGGCTAATGGCTACCTATATCGGACATCAACAGTTATACGGTTACTCCTATATGGCGGTCGCCGAAAAGGTATCAGACAAGCTAGTGGGTGCTGTTGGGTTATGGAATTCGCCGCAATGGCCAGAACCTGAATTGGGGTATTGGTTTTTGCCGGAGGGCCAAGGGAAAGGATATGCTTATGAAGCAGCCTCGGCATTGAAGCAATTTGCATTGGAAGAAGTAAACTTTCCAACTTTGGTCAGCTTCATTGCTGGAGAAAATGAAGCTTCAAAAAGACTAGCTATTAAGTTGGGAGCGGTCTATGATGGAGAAGTAGATCTACTCACCTTTGGGCCGCATGGAGTATATCGATACCGTTAGCCAGGATACTACAGTTCAATGCGTTGACCTTGAGCGGCAGTTTCTTCTTCCGGTAGTATTTCACAGTTATCCCAGAGGCCAGTTTCCAGGGTTAGGGCGTAGGCTTCTGGTAGGCGTTTGTCCCGCATTGCTTGAGCCGCTGCCTTATGATTGTACTCGAAGCTATGATGTTGAAAGGAGAATGCTTCCTGGTCATCCAAAATCATATACCATACGCGCGTAGTGGCGTCATTTGCCGGCATTCCAATAACGCCAGGGTTTAGCCAGTACTTACCTTCTTTGTGATCATTAAATGGTAAGCCACAATGCCCGCCTAGGATTAGGTCGGCTTCAGCTCGATTAAGCTGATCAGCTTTTCGTTCCCATGGGGTAGACGCAAAGACGTAACCTGATACATGTTCTAAGGCGCCGTGTACCACCTGAGCTTGAAGGCCAGCATACTTAAATCGAATGTGGTATGGTAAGTCGTGCATCCACGCAATGGCGCTTTCGCTTAAAACCGATTGGGCGTAAGGATACCACTGGCGTGAAAATACATCACAACGACTCCCATCATTGAAGTCGCAACCACAGTCTTCTTCACCGTCACGAAGTTGCAGTTCTACATTACCGGCAATGCAATGAATACCCCAATCGCGAATCAGTTGAATCGTTTCTTCCGGATGTGCACAGTAACCTACCATGTCGCCGGTACAGATGATACGATCAGCAGGGATATCCCTCGTTTTTGCAATTTGCATCATCTGCTCCAATGCTTGCAAGTTGCTATACACACCACCAAACACCAATAGAGGTCCCTCTAAAGCACCAAGGTCTTTGATAGAAAATACCGTCGTTTGCTGCTCTACTGTATCCAATGCTTAAGGGTTAAATTCAAAGTCTGTTCGATAATGAGCCTGTCTTATACTCTCCTGAAGACTGTCGGCAATAGAAACAGTACAAAGCACGCTACTGTTCCAAGAATATTCACGCTGAGTAAGTCTCCATACTTGCCGGGAAACCATATGAGTTGTTCCGGTATCGCTCCTAACGCCAATAGAACCCCCAATACGATGCCCACTCCGACTGCCAGGTGAAATGATATGGCCTTCGCCTTAATTTTCCATAAAAGGAAAACGGGGGCTAAGCCCAATACCATCGTTCCGCTTATGGTGGTGGCCGATAATATTTCCGGGTTGGCAAAGATCGGTAAAGTGCCCGCGATAGCAAATAGCACCATGATTAGACGACCTCGTCCCACCGTTTGCTGTTCTTTAGTGCCCAAGTCAATAACAGCCATCTTCGCTGCGGAGGAAAAAGCAGAGTCCAGGGTAGAGGCCGCTGAGGTAACCATGATGAAATTCATGATCAACATAGCACCCACACCCAGTAGTTTGCTCACCTCAACTGCCGCTTGTCCGCTCAGTCCTTTTGTCTGCGCATAAATACCCACAAAACTGAATAACAGGATGCAGATAAAACCGATAACGGCAGCAAGGAAAAAACTCTTGCGTGTAGTTGAGGGATCGCTGATGAAACCGCGGTCCGTCATTACACTGTCGTGGAAAGGGTAGCTAAAGATTTGGATAAAGGCAACGAGTAAGAGATTGACACCGGTAGCTAAACTCCATTCGCCAGAGTGGAAGTAGGTCGTAATTCCACCCTCGGTTTGTGGCATGATCAAACCCAGAACGACAAATAGAAGCACCCCAAAGAGTACCATCTGAATGGCATCCGTAAGCAAAGAACTTCGTAAACCTCCTTTCAGGGTATATGCCAGTGTGAGTAAAGTGAATACGATAATGGCACCATAGTATTGAGCACTACCCATCTCACCAAAATAGCTGCCAATCACCATCGTGTTGGACCACACCTCATTGTATAGCCGAAAACCTACAAGCAGAGAGAATACAATCACAGCTGTCCGCCCAAATCGCTGACTTAAATAGTCGTGTATACTCTCAAATTTACCTTGTACCCGTAGCTGGTAGATAACGATACCGGCTACAATAAATGACAGGTAATAAACAGCGTAAGCAACTCCTCCCACAATGCCAAAACTCAGACCAAGGTTAGCAGCATTAGTGATCGACTTAGCGAATATCCAGGAAATGACCAGGCTGCTGGTCAGGAGGAAAACATTCGGTTGCCGACCCTCTCCGGAGGAGGCACTGTAAAAGCTAGCTACTGTCCGCGATATAGGCGCAATCAGAAAGAAGAGTAGACCAAAGCCTGCTACCAAAATCCATTGCCAAAGAAGAGTTTGTTCCATTGATCAGTATTGAGGTCGAAAAGGGGAATTCGGAAGGGGGAAATGTTTTTAAATTATAGATGCTAATACTTCCTAATTCCAAATTCCGACTTCCTACTTCGGGTTACTCTACGTCCCACCAAACGCGGGCATTGATGCTGTTGCCATCAGTGGCTGCAGCTGCAGCAGAAAAATTAGCGGCGTTGAGCGCTGCCTCATCCGTAGGATACGGCATCCGAACAGGGATGAGATCATTATTCAAGCTCGCTGAAATAGTCTTTAGGTTAGGGAAACCAGTACGGCGGTATTCGATCCAACCTTCGTATCCATTAATGATGTTTGCCAACCACTTTTGGGTGATGATCTGCTCTATTTTATCCGCACCATTTTCACCATAAGCTGCAGCGCCACTGTTTAGGTAATCAGCTGGTAGATCGGTTTGCCAATACTCGAAAGCCTGCTGTACGCCTAAATTATAGAGCGCTTTTGCATCAGCATTGATGAGGCCTCTTTCAGCTGCCTCTGCCAAAAGGAAGTGTGTCTCCCAAGCCGTGAGGAAGTTAGCGTCCAGGTCTCCAGTGCGTTCGCGGAAAATGGTACCGGTAAGAGAGAAATCTGCTACCGAAATGGAAGTTTGCGAGGCATCAGGACCATTCAGCAAACCGTTGAAAGTAGTCTGTCCTGGATCATTGCTTATTGGGCGGAACCAAACAGCCATCCGAGGGTCATCCAGATCCACGAGGATTTCTTCAATTGTCTCCGACATGATAAATAGATTGAAATCACCTGCCCGTAGGTTGGCCATCCGGAAGTTGTTCGGTTGACCATCGGTGAAGTCAAAAACGGCATTTTGAGCATTATCGCTCAAGTAGTTGCCATTATCGAAAATCGACTGCAGTTCTGCGCTAACGTTTACCTGATCAGATATCCGAATGAGGGCTTTGATGCGCAGCGAATTGGCAAAACGTACCCAGCCATCAAGCGAGCCATCAAATAAGATGTCTCCTTCCAATGGGATACTGCCTTGATAGTTTTCAATGGCGGCAATGCCATTGCTTAGGTTGTCCAGGATGCCTCCAGTTGTTTGATAGATATCAGCCTGTAGGTCGTAGGCTGGTGTAACAAGTCCTTCTGTTCCGCGCAAAGCCTCGGTGTAAGGTGCGTCTCCGAAAATGTCGGTTAGTGTCATGCCCAAATAAGCCTTCATAATTAGAGCAGGACCTTCGTATACGGCAAGCGCTTCGTTGGTTTTTACCTGATCGAGGATCAGTTCATTGTCCCGTAGGTTGGTATACAATACGGGCCAAGGATTGCCGCCAAACTGTGGTTCGGTAAGGCTGTGCCGGTCAAATAGATTAAAATCAATAGCCGTGAAATACTGTCCTAAAAGATTTCCTGCTACAAAGCCCTCATAGGACATTTCTTCTCCGTAGTCATAGATAACCTGGCGAAGCAGAAGGCTTGGTTGTACCTCAATTGGAGAGTTGGGGTTGGTATTGATTTCTTGGAAGTCCTCCGTACAGGCCTGGAAAAAGAAGGCCAGTGCTAGAAGAGGTATATATTTTAACGTACTCATTGTTGTTGATTTGATGCGCTCCGCCGGTGGCGGTTCTTAGTTTAAGCGTGCAATGCTGGTGATTAGATTAGAAGTTCAGCCCTAGTTTTAATCCCCAGCTTCGGGTAGTGGCATAACTCATATCCTCCACACCACTGACGAACTGCGTGCCCTGTACAGCAAGTTGTTCAGGGTCAAAGTGAGGGATAGCCGAGAAGGCATAAAGGTTACGCCCTACTAGTGCAAGACTTAATGAGCGACCATTGCGGAAGAAGTTGCCACGATCAGCGAAAGTGTAGCCTAAGCTAAACTCCCGGATCTTCAAGTAAGAGGCATCATAAGTGTTGTTCTCCTCGTGGTTGCGATCGTAGAATTGACGATAGTAACTCTCCGCGTTTACGGCTGTGGCGTTGGGCGCCCATATTGGATTTTCAGTACTGCCGGTATTCACAACGCCTTCCGCAACGATACCTTCTTCGGGGCGATCAAGGGTTTCAATCAACTGGCCACCAACCGCTGCTAGCGACAAGGTCCGTGATACAATTGTACCTCCTTGACGCCAATCGAGCAAGAGGCTCATATTCCAGTTTTTGTAACTGAAGCGATTGCTGAACCCAAGAACGAAGTCAGGATTGAAATTGCCGAGTAGTTGTAAGTTGTTGTCAACGATGTAGCGACCGTTGTCATCGATTACGAAGTCACCATTTTCATTGCGGAGGTATCCTGTACCATACATGTCACCAATCTGGCCACCTTCTTCCACTTGGAACCACACTGTCTGGTTGACATTGTCGTAAACCCGTGAGTAGGCCAGCGTCAGGCGGTCAATGCCAGCAGGAAGCTGCTCTACAGTGGCGCGATTGGTGCTGAAGTTAAACTGCGCATCCCAACGGAAATTAGCATTGTAAACCGGGGTGAGACCAAGGATCACTTCTACACCGCGTGAACGAACTTCACCGCCATTCACGACCTGCTCTGTATAACCAGAGGAGATAGGTACGGGTAAGGCAATGATCTGGTTCTCGGTGCGCGCATCGTAATACGTAAAGTCTACTCGTACGCGATCATCTACAAAACGGATGTCTGCACCTACTTCAATAGAGCTCGTTTTTTCGGGAAGAAGATTACCGTTAGCAATCAGGTTTTGAGCGCTAAACGTTGGCTGTGCACTGAACGGCGTTTGCGCTACAAAAGCGCCAGTAGTCTGATAAGGATCAGTGTCATTACCTACTTGAGCCCAACTTGCCCGAAGTTTAGCAAAAGAAACGCTGGTCGGTAGATCCAATACTCTGGAAAGGATCAAGCTACTCGATACAGATGGGTAGAAGAAAGACGTGTTGTCTTTGGATGTAGGCGTTGCCAGGGCACTAGACCAATCATTACGACCCGTGACATCCACAAACAGGACATCCTTATAGCCCAGTTTAGCTAGACCATAAACGCTATTGATTCTCTTGCGTGAATCGAACTCAAATACTTCAATAGGTGAGGCTGCATTGCTCAGCTTGAAAATGCCAGGTTGAGCCAGGCTTAGTGCTTGTGCTTGAGAAGTGCTTGCTCTTTGATCCAGGCGGTTGGCACCGGCTGAAAAGTCAGCAGAGAAGTCGCCCCATTGGTCCTGATAATTCAAGAGGAGATCGGTATTGTTTTCACGATAAAATACATCGTGTTCAGCATAGGCGCCATTGCGGAAACGGTTAGAGCTGAAGTTGCGTAAGAAGCGGCGGTCTTCGTTCGAGTAGTCCATTCCGCTACGTAGACTAAGGCTCCATTTGTCCGTAATGTCATAGGTTGCCATCAGGTTACCGAAAACCCGGTCGCGTTGGAATGAGTTGCGGTTTTCCTGCAAGATGAAGTACGGGTTGTCAAAAAAGGTATAGTTGAATGCATACTGTTGGAGGCCTTCCAAACCTGGTTGCCAGTAATCCTGCAGTTGGCTAATGTCCAATGAACGTGGCCCCCAAGCAACTAGCGAGTAATTGATGTTCTCTGAACCGTATCCATTAGCTGGGCGATTATCACTACTGGCATTCACATAGCTGAAAGCCGTTGATAGTTTCAGGCGTTCGATCGGCCGGAAACCAAGTCGTGCGCTAATCGTCTGGCGATCGAGGTTTACACCTGGAATGATGGAGTTGCTACGCATGTCTGTAAAGGACAGACGGTAGTTGCCGCGTTCGTTTGCTGCACCAATGGCCAGGTTATTCACCGTTGTCAGTCCAGTTTCGTAGAAATTCTTCAGGTTGTCTGGATGAGAAACAAACTCAGTTGGCGTAATGGGGGCACCACCATGTACTGCCACATCACCACCCCGGACCACTTGCCCTGAGGCCGTAGTAACCGGGCTGTCAAACTGAGGGATTAGAATGCCGGCGTCCAAACGTGGTCCCCAGCTATAGGTGATGTTGTCGTTGATACCTCCACCAAGGCCATCGACAAATTCAAACTGCCCCGAATTTCCCTGGCCATAACTGTTTTGAAATTCCGGTAGCTGAAAAGCACTTTCCACGAAGGAGGAAGAGTTGAAACTGATACCCAGACCAGTGCTTTCTGATCCATCTTTAGTTGTAACGATGATCACACCATTCGAAGCACGTGTGCCGTACAGTGCTGCTGCACTAGGACCTTTCAATACAGTAACGGAGGCTACATCATCTGCATTGATTTCCATGGCGCCATTACCAAAGTCTACTTCCTGAAAACCGGCTGCCGCTTCATTGGTGAAGTTGAGGATAGAGTTGTTGTTGATCGGCACTCCGTCCAAGACAAAAAGCGGATTGTTGTTAGTGAAACTGGCTTCCCCACGAATGGTGATTTTAGATGTAGAACCAACGCCAGTAGCTCCTTGACTAATGGTAACGCCAGCTACCTGGCCCGCCAGGTTGTCAACAAAGTTCGGTGATTTTACATCGGTTATGTCTTGTGCATCGATGCGCTGAACGGCATATCCTAAATCGCGAGAAGAGCGCTCTAAACCGAGAGCAGTTACTACAATTTCATTGAGGGCAGTGGTGCCAGCATCCAGTGCTACATCTAGCTTTGTTTGTTGTCCAACAGTTAGCTCAATGCTGCTGTATCCTACATAGGAGAAAAGCAGTACTGCTGATTCTGATCCAACTGTAATTTGGTAGCGACCATCCAGATCGGCAACTGTGCCATTGGTAGTACCTTTTTCTAAAACAGTTACCCCTGTTAACGCCTCGCCTGATTCCGCATCTGTGACGGTTCCTGTTACCGTTATGCCTTGGGCAGACAAGCTCATTATACTGAGTAGCATGCACGCTACTGTGTATAGAAATTTCATACGTGATTAAGTTCTCTAAACCATTGCCTATCCGCTAAAGGCACAGAGACATGCCTTTGCTAACTGCATTGTTGTTGTGGATGCAGGCAATTCATTTGTTGCGAAAAATAAGAGTGAAATTGGGCCGGAAATCCTAGGCCCTTAAGCGCAATGTGGCTGGTGGGCCGCGCCGTGGTATGGCTCTGTAGATATCCTGCGAGCCTTGTGCTAAGGTAGGGGAGGTAGGTATTTGCCCCTCAGTAATCTCGAGAAGGCTATTGTTCAACTCGGCAAAGAGTCTTCCTGCAAATAAGGTGGGATACCAGACGGCGAAATTGTCCGCATTGTCTAAGTCTGTCAGGCTTGGTAGCAAGTATGCATCTGTTTGCATACTACCCAAATACTTCGCTACGGAGGCTTGCAGTTTGTCGGTTTCCCAATCTAGAGCAATGAATTGTTCCCTCTGGTATGTGTTCCGCTTTAGTCCAATAAGGTACAGTCCGCCATCTGATGAGGGACCTAAAACGGCATCCTTTTCTTCGAGATGGGCTTGTGCCTCTCTTAGTGTTTGAGCATTAAGCCCAGGGCTATCGCTACCGACTATGATTACTTGTTGGTACCCCTGGGCGAAGACGGCCTCTGTGGCATTAGCCAAACGCTCACCGAAAGTGTCCCCTTCTTGTTGAGGACCCAAGCATGGGCAGATGGGTAGCTTTGATTTGCGAAGCTCTCGGAGGGAATGTTGTAGTAATACCTTACTGACCCGATAGGAGTGCGGGCCGGCCAGTTGCTTATGCAGGGCCTCTTGTCGCGGTGTGCGACTAAAGAATAATATGGCGGTTTGATCGTAAGGTTTCATTACGCTAGTAAGCGCAATAATAACCAGTATTCCTGTAGCCAAGCGTCTCAACTGGGACAATTCTTGGTCGAAAAGCGGCCGGGCCTGGCGGAATTAGAATGATTACAGGCCCCAAATCTATTCTTTGGCGAATAGGTACTTACTTAAACTCCTTGATGTTGGTAGAAATGGAAAGTTGGTTTACACCTCCTCCAAGGTGGAATGTGCTGCGGCCGTAATCCAAACGGAAACGATTGATACGGATACCAGCACCAAAGGTGAAGCCCGCCAAACTACGATACTCGTCGAGGCTTAACTCTTTCCGTAAAAGATGGCTGTAGCCAAAACGGACACGGAAGTTTTCTTGCTTGCCAATGAAGAGCTCGCCGTTAAAAACAAAGTGCCGGGCAAAGTTGTCAAACCAGATAGCGGTGTTACTGCGCTCCGTTTCGATATCACCAAAAATGAGGGTGTTTTCTGTTGTGTTAGGGTCATCATATAAGATGTTCCAACGGTCGAGATAACGATAGACGATTGAGAATTGGAAAGGCAGATATTTCAGTCGTTTACTTAGCCCCGCTTGTATCTCGAAGGGAAGTGGTTCAATGTTGTCTTCTCGGAAAGTAGACAGTTGACGTCCTGCATTTCGAGCGACGAAGGTGATGATAAAGTTTTTCGCGGTATCCTGATAAAGAAGGCTCAAGTCCGCCACGAGGCCTATCGAGTTATAGCTTTCTAGCTGAGAGCTGATGAAGCGTAGATTTACGCCACCGCGCAGTCTTTCCGCCAACTCTCGGCCAGCGCCTATGGTCACAGCATATTCAGCAGCTTTGAAATCCCCCTCAATTTGACCAAGGGTGTTGGTAAGGTCAAAATCACCGTAGTTAACGTAGCGG
Organism: uncultured Lewinella sp.; assembly: GCA_913057725.1. GTDB lineage: Bacteria > Bacteroidota > Bacteroidia > Chitinophagales > Saprospiraceae > Lewinella. The sequence continues at coordinate 15,959 of CAJXOS010000006.1, read as the reverse complement.
ATGCCGCCATGGAAAGTAGTGTTCCAGTTTTCATGATGGTAACCACCGCTAGCATAACCGTAGCCAATGCCTCCCGGGTGAAAAGCGTGACTGAAGCTCAGCTGTTGATGCATGAGTGGGTTTAATGAGGCCGGGTTCGTGCTGGCCATATTGATATCCTCATCAACCACTGCGATATGCGTACCACCTAAGGCTGATATTCGAGCGGAGGGGGCAAAGTTGAGGAACTCATAAGTGAAGAGGCCACCTACCTGAGCGTTCAGTGAGAGTACAGTAAAGCAGCATAGTGAGAGTAGTAGTATCCGCATACTTATTCTTCCTTTTCTTCGGCTTTCCAAGTGGTAGTGCATCTTCCTTTATCGCAGTCCATTGTGCGTTGGAGTTGGCCGTTTTCGTCGTATATCTTCAATTCCCCGTGTTCATAATCACCATCTAGATAAACGCCTTCTGCGGCGAGTTTACCGTTGCGATGATATTCTATGAAGGGACCATTTTCCATGTTGTCAGCAAAACTTACCCGTTCTTTGAGTTTACCATTGTCGTAGTAAGTTTCCCAAGCGCCGGTCATGACATTATCCACATAGGTACCCTTTTGCTTGAGAGCACCATTTTCGTGGTATAAGCGGTATTCACCGGAAAAATTACCCATCGTGTATTGCTCTACAATACTGGTGTCTCCGGCCCCGCTGAAAATTATTCTTAGTCCATCCAGTGTGTCTGCAGTGTATTGTGCTGCTTCTATCACTACGCCATCAGGGTTAGTAACGTATAGCCAGCCATGCCGGGCAAAGTCAGTTTTACGGCGTTCGAAGCGGACTGTATTTCCATACTCATCTTGTTCAACGACCTGTTCCAGCCCATTATCACAAGCGGTAATGAGTAGTAGGCAGCAGAGCAATGTAAAGCAAGTGAAAAGTCTCAAGGCGAAATATTGAGTTGACTAAACAGGCTTAAAGTTAAGCGCTACTACTGCATAACGACAAGCCTGTGTTGAGATTGTTTGCGTTAAGAGCAGTCAAGGAACTTAAAATGTCTGCTAGAGATCGTTTGTTAGTGATTCTCCTGAACCATATAAGGCATATGAGGACAACATGTAACATGTAAGGAAAGATGAGGCATTCAATTGACTACATCGGCTACCCAACTCATCTGACTAACTCAACTCATCCAATTAACGTAACTAACCCAACTATTTACCTATTGAACCACTTGCCGGCCAATACTCTCATAGTGGAACCCTTTCTCTTCCATGAGTTCGAGGTCATACAGGTTGCGACCGTCGAAAATCAGCGGGTTCTTTAGGAGCTCTTTCATCACGTTGAAGCTAGGGGTACGGAACACGCTCCACTCAGTGGCGATGGCTAGTGCATCTGCACCAATGATAGCTTCATATTGATCGCTAGCGAAGAAAACCTTGTTGCCGAAGAGTGCTTTTACGTTATCCATGGCCTCAGGATCGAAAGCACGGATTTGGGCACCTGCTTCTAAAAGTGCTTCGATAGTATATATAGCAGGCGCTTCGCGGATGTCATCGGTATTAGGCTTGAAGGCAAGCCCCCAGAGGCCGATGGTTTTACCAGTTAGATCATCTCCTAGACGAGCTTTGATCTTGTCCACCAAACGCATGCGTTGTTGGGTGTTTACGGACATTACTGACTTCAGAATCCGGAAGTCGTAGTCAAATTCTTCTGACGTTTTGGCTAGTGCCTGTACATCCTTAGGGAAACAGCTACCTCCGTAGCCAACTCCTGGAAATAGAAAACGCTTGCCAATACGCGTATCACTACCCATACCACGACGTACCATATCTACATTGGCACCAACTTTTTCGCAAAGGTTGGCAATCTCGTTCATGAATGTAATACGAGTGGCTAGGTAAGAATTGGCCGCGTATTTGGTCATTTCCGCCGAGCGCTCATCCATGAAGATGATAGGGTTGCCCTGGCGTACGAACGGATCATATAGCTGGTGCATTTTCTTTTGTGCACGTTCAGAGCTAGTACCAATAACGACCCGGTCTGGCTTAAGGAAGTCATCAACGGCTACGCCTTCGCGCAAGAACTCCGGGTTAGATACCACATCGAATAAGTCCGTAGATAAGTTCTTGGCCAGTGCCTTATGAACCTCCTCTGCTGTGCCAACAGGAACTGTGCTTTTGTCGACAATGATCTTATAAGAAGTGATCATCTTGCCAAGCTGATCGGCCACTCCCAGGATATAAGAAAGATCGGCAGAGCCATCCTCGCCGGGAGGCGTTGGTAAAGCCAAAAAGATAATCTCGGCAGCTTCAACGGCAGACGCGAGGTCAGTGGTAAAAGTTAGTCGACCCTGTCGGGTGTTTCGCTCAAAGAGAAGCTCAAGGCCTGGCTCATAAATAGGTACTTCGCCCTGTTGCATTCGGGCTACTTTATTGGCATCAATATCTACACAAACAACATCATTGCCCGTCTCGGCAAAACAGGTGCCAGAGACCAATCCTACGTATCCAGTACCAACAACTGCGATCTTCATGTATTATCTCGTTTTTTGGGTATCTTCCCTTCAAAAGGGGGGAGCGGAGATTCTTAAAATCCCGCTATTGATTTTTCAAAGCCGCAAAGGTAATGAATTGCGGCGGGTTCTCTCCAGCGGTGGTCAAATGTAAGGACAAAGACCAGCACTGATAATAACCGTAACGCCTAACCACCATAAGAAGATCAATTCATGGCCTTCATGCGTTGAAATACAGAGAAAAGGTACACCACCGCTTATGCGCCAATTCTTGCAGCAGCTTTATTATTCCTTTCCTGTGCAGTTGCTTCTCTTGCATATGAGGAGTAACCTCCTGTTGATGTCACTATGGGTGATATTGCTGCTCATGATGTCGGGTAGCTTGGGGCGTCGTCTAGGATTACAATATCTATTCTTGGATCCTGAGTACTTAGGCGAAGTCAATTTTTTTAGCTTCTACATAGTAGGCTTAGCCTTGGGAGGGTTCTTTATGAGCTGGAACCTGACTACCTATCTACTCACGGCCCAACACTTTCCATTTCTAGCGAGTCTCAAACGTCCGTTCACTAAGTTTAGCATCAATAACCTTCTGATGCCACTGGCCTTTGGTGTGTTTTACTTGATACTAATTGGTTACTTCCAAGACCATTACCAAGGCCTATCTTTTGGTGCAATTCTACTGCACCTAAGTGCACTTGGTCTGGGGGCGCTAACCTTGGTGTTAGGTTACTCTATTTATTTCCGTCTGACCAATAGGGATATTTCTTACTACCACCGGGGAAGTGCTCCGCCCAACTTAACTGATCTTCATATTCCTCCGGGGAGACGAAAGGCCGACCTCGACTACATGAAGCTTGATCGCAATCGACTCAAAGTTTGGACGTATCTGGGAGAGAATCTGAGGCCACGCCTAGTGCGTTCCGTAGCACACTACGAGTCACGGCTGTTGTTGAATATTTTCAAGCAAAATCACCTCAATGCATTGGCACTTCAGCTATTGAGTATGATGTCGCTTTTGATCCTTGGGTACCTGGTAGACTGGGAGCTTTTTCGGATTCCGGCTGCTGCTAGTATAATCATCTTGTTCAGCTTGCTCATCGCCTTTATCGGTGCACTTACTTACTGGTTCGCCGAATGGCGTGCTTTCGTAATTGTTTCCTTACTCTTGCTCATTAATTATCTCACCTCCTTTGGGGTTTTTAATCACCCCAACTATGCTTACGGGTTACATTACGGACCAGAAAGAGCCCCGTATACCTACAACAGTCTAGCGCAGGTGTGTCAAGACGACGTGGTCGAAGCTGATCTGGCAAATACAGAAGAAATTTTGAATGCGCGCATGGCGCATATGGATAGCACAGAGCAGAAACCCAAGATTATTTTCCTCTGCGCCAGTGGTGGAGGCCTAAAGGCGGCGGCTTGGAGTACGCACGTGGTTCAAGTGGCAGACAGCCTAAGTCAAGGAAAATTGCTGGACCATTCGGTCCTCATGACCGGAGCTTCTGGTGGTATGCTTGGCTTGGCCTATTTGCGAGAACTATATCTGCAGCATAAACAAGGGGAAGGGGTGCGGCTTTATCGTCGTGAGTATCTGGATCGTATCACTTTGGACTTACTGAATTCGGTGGCCTTTACCATTGTTTCCAATGATCTTTTCCTGCCCTGGCGACGGTTTGAATACGCAGGAGAACGTTACTTCAGAGATCGTGGATACGTTTTTGAACAGCAGTTCAATGAAAACACAGAAGGGGTTCTGGATAAACCACTGATGGCCTATAAGCAACCAGAACAAGCCGGCACGATCCCAATGTTATATCTCAGTCCTGCTATCGTTAATGATGGCCGACAAATGATTGTCTCGCCACAAGGGGTTTCCTTTATGATGACCTCTCCCATAGGCCTAGTGCAGCAGGATGTTTATGAGATTGATGCAGTTGATTTTCGTTGGCTGCTACGTGAACAAGGAGCAGATAGCTTACGCTTCCTTACGGGGCTAAGGATGAATGCTACTTATCCTTATGTACTGCCAACCGTCCATCTGCCGACCCAGCCGCAAATCACCTTGGTAGATGCGGGTTTCCGTGATAACTATGGCATTCAGGCTGCTACTCGATTTATTCAAGTCTACCAGGATTGGATTCGGGAAAATACGAGTGGAGTAGTTTTGGTACAGATCACCAGTTCGGAAAAAATCGAAGAGATTCCATCAAGTGCAACTAAAGGTATTGTGGAGTCGCTGTTTAACCCTCTAGGAATTGCCGGGAAAGTCCTGGATGTACAAGAGTTGCAGTATGATAATACCCTAAGCTTTGTGCACGATCTTTTAGGTGAAGACCAATTTGAGTTAGTCCGTTTTGTTTATCGTCCCTCCAATGACAAGAAGCTCGAGGCTTCAGTATCCTTTCACTTGACGCAGCAAGAAAAAGAAGACGTATTGCAAGCCATATCGCTTGAACAAAATCAGGCTAGCATGAAACGCCTGCTGGACCTATTAGGAAAGAAATAGATTACCTTTCCGTGTATTATGCAATCAAGAAATAAACCTTGAATGATGCGTCGATTTGAATTTCCTTTGCTTATACTTCTTTGTGTTTTTATACCCTACTGTGCTTTTGCCCAGATTGGTAAGGACTACCAGCGTATGACGGTGGAAGGGCCAGTAGAGCGTATCCAGTACAAGGTTACCTATAATGTACCTGGACAAGAAGAAGGGCCCAGTCCGTTTGACCATACCATGAAGGCGTGGGTAGAGGGAAGTAAGGTGATGAAGCTTGAAACAAGCAGCGCGAATGCTGTCTACGGTACTTCCATTGTAGAACTGGAATGGAAAGATGATGTTCTGCGAGCTGTACGGGAATATGAACAAAGCTCAAGTTTGCGCAAGATTCTTGATCAGCAAAATTTGACAACCCTAGGACCCGACGGTCGGATTCTCACAGAGAATATCTTCTTTGGCAAGGATGATTTACGAGCCACCATGCAGTATGCTTACAGTACCAGTTCGGCAGGGAATGAAGTACTCGAGATGACCATGTATAAGCCGGATAATCTCGATCCGCAGGGTTACTATTACATAGAATCTGATCAATGGGGTGAGGTGCTCCATATTGAAGCAGTGGGGCAGGATACCGGGCTGTATATACAACGACTAGAGAATGTCGGTGATTCTTTATTTATCAGTCGAATGTTTGTTTCTAGCCGTCAGCGCCGTGGAGAAAAGGACACCTTGAAAATGACCACGCTCGTTCGTTATGACCAATATGGTAACCCCACTTATTCTAAGGTTTCTCATCTAATGGAAACGGCCGGCGAAAACGCCGGAGAGCAGATGGAGATCATCACTCAGGTAGCCTACACTTACGAGGGCGATCAAGTGCAAGAAGATGAAGCAGATGTTATGGATCTTCAGGCGCGCTGGTTTAACGATGCATACAATATCAATATCACGCTTCAGTCAAATGGTAAAGACTATGGCGGTCTTTACTTTACTAATAAGCTTCGCGAAAAAGATCCAGAAATTGTAGAGGAAGGAAGCGACTGGTTATTCAAGTTGCGGGATAGTATGACGGGTAACTGGGAGTTTGATACTGAAAAAGAAACGATAAGGTTTTTCCAAAATGACAAGCTCGTTGTAGAGCTAAAGGTAAAACGTACTTTCTGGGAAATAAGCCTTCAGGAAGATCGTCCATACTCTGCCAATATTTCGTTCAAGAAAAATTAAAAAGCAGTAGCCAGAATCATCCAGCTACTGCTTTTAGGAAGCAAAGGTCAGTTGTTCTTAGCTTTCCTTATAGGCTTTTGAAGCCTGAGCGTAGATCCAGTAACAGATCGCTAGTATCACTGCCGAACCAGCAATTGTACCTAGGTTTAGCCCCAACGATAGGACATTAGAACTACCGTAAACAGCAACAGGTATTGCTAGTAAAATACCTATCAAGGCTTCACCGGTGATTAGTCCGGAAGCAATCAAAAGTCCGGTACGTTCACTAGCTTTTTCGGCGGCTTCGTGGCCTTCGCCTTTGCTCGCTTTATTCTGCTTCTGATAGCGGCTTACCAGCCAGGCTACCAAACCGCCAAGCATAATAGCACTATCCAGTTCGAAAGGAAGATATAGACCTACGGCAACCGCAAGAATCGGAATACGGAAATCAGATCCTCGATTCTTCTGGTATTGGTCTGCTAAAATGATGAGCACACCAATTGCCATACCGATGTATACCATTGTCCAAGGCAAGTCACCCTGGAAAACGCCTTCGGCAACACTGGCCATCAAAGTAGCTTGTGGAGCAGCTAGGGCATCAGGGTGAGCTTCTGTAGCTGGACCAAAGCCATATCCAGTTAGAAGTAATTGTAGTACTAATGGGAGTACCAAAGCAGCAGAAACAACTCCGATCATCTGCATCAATTGTTGCTTACGCGGCGTTGCTCCCAGAATATTACCGGCCTTTAAATCTTGCATGTTATCCCCAGCAATAGCAGCCGCACAACAAACCACTGCACCAATCATAATCGCAGCAGCAGGCCCACGTTCAGCACCCGAGCCCATCAGGGCCAAAAGGATAAGAGCAGAGGTTAAAATGGTAGCGATCGTCACCCCGGAAATCGGGTTGTTCGAGCTACCCACCAGACCGGCCATATAACCCGCAACGGCAGAGAACAAGAAACCAGCAATGACCATAATAATCGCCATCAGAGCGGAGATAGGTACATTGGCTACCATTCGAAGGTAGATGATAAATACCGGTACAATCATGACACCAATTGCAACGATAACCCAAGACATAGGAGCATCGCGCTCGGTACGAGGTACTTTGCTGGTGTCTACTTTTTCACGAATAGCTTTGATGCCGCTACGAACAGCATAACTAATAGAACTCCGTAGATCCAAGAGTGCCCAAAGACCACCAATAACCATGGCTCCCACACCCAGGTAACGGATTTGACTACTCCATACACTATAGCCTAAGTCAACAGCACCAGTTCCTTCGGGGGCACCCGTTATAGCAATGTAGGCAGGAATGGCAATCCACCAACTGATTGCGCCACCAATAAATACCAGGGCAGCGATGCGGATACCTACAATATAACCTACCGCAATTAAAGCTGGCGATAGGTTCATACCGAAGTAGAGGTAAGCTTTTTTGCCGGCTAGTGTAGCTCCTTCAGCTACACCGCTCCAAAGCTTTAAGCCAGACTCAGACAACTTCACGAGGGCACCAACTAAGCCACCCCAGGCGAGAAAACGAATAGATTTACCGCCTTCTTCTCCTGACTTCAGCACCTCCGCTGTAGCAACCCCTTCCGGGAATTGGAGGTTTTGTTGTACAATCAGAGCGGAGCGTAAGGGCACAGTGAATAAAACCCCTAGTATACCACCACATAGTGCGACTAACACGGTTTCCAGGTAGTTGAATTCTTCCCAGTAGCCCATCAATACCAAGGCTGGGAAGGTGAAAATAACACCAGCCGCTAAGGACTCTCCTGCGGAAGCAGAAGTCTGGACGATGTTGTTCTCCAGGATATTATGTTCGCGGAACATCCGCAATACAGCCATGGAAATCACCGCAGCAGGGATACTTGCTGATACCGTAAGGCCGGCGAAAAGGCCTAGATAAGTATTGGCAGCGGAAAGAATGATGGAAAGAAGCGCACCTAAGATCAGGGCTTTGCCAGTAGTTTCCGGCAAGACGGTATCCGCACTGATATACGGTTTTTCTTGCTTAGACATGTGGTGGTCGTTTTGTTTGCGCTCTAATATAGGGCAAGCAAGGCAGAATTTGGTTGGCAAATAAGGTATTTGCCGTATGACTTCCGGCTATTAAGATGTTAATAGACGACTAATGTGGAAGGCCGTTTCTTCCAGGTCGGTGGCAGTTTGTTCAAGTGCTTCAGACAATGCCCGTGGCTTGGGCTGAATGGAAAAGGCAGCCTGTAGTCCAATTTTTTGAATGGCTTCTGGCTTCGCCAAAAGGGCGCCGCAAAGCGCTATGACGGGTTTGTTGTGAGATTGCGCCTGTTGGCAAATGCCTTGAATAAGCTTGCCTTGCAAGGTCTGTTCGTCGAGTTTGCCTTCGCCGGTGAAAACTACATCGCATGCACTAAGGTGTTGTTCGAATTGAGCGTATTCCAGAACGGTTTGGATGCCAGAACGAAGCGTTGCACCCAGAAAGGCCAATGCTCCAAAGCCCAGTCCACCCGCAGCCCCCGCACCGGGGATATTAGCATAATCATTGCCCGTCTCCTCACGAACGACTTTCGCCAGATGACTCAGGCCAGCATCCAATGTTTCTACCTGCTCTGGAGTAGCACCTTTTTGCGGGCCGTAGACATAGGCCGCTCCTCGATCTGAGCCGCAGAGTGGGTTGTCTACATCACAAAGAACTTCTATTGGCGGTAAGTTGAGCGTGCCTTTTTTCCATGTAACGACCTGTTGAAGATCTTGCCCTTTACCGGTCAGAGACGCTCCGGTCTTGGCCAAGAATTGATGCCCTAGTGCCGATGCCATTCCCAGACCGCCATCATTGGTAGCGCTACCACCAATGCCCAAGACGATTTTTTTCGCACCCCTGACCACAGCGTCGTGAATTAGCTCCCCTGTGCCATAAGTACTGGTCAGCATTGGATTACGTTCGTCCTGCTGCAGGATCTGCAAGCCAGAGGCAGCCGCCATGTCGATAAATGCCGTGGCAGTTTCTTTTTTCCAACCATATTGGGCTTCAATTGCCCGGCCCAACGGATCTTGTACAGAGCAGCTGATTAACGCTCCGTCAGTGAGCTGGGTAAGCGCTAATGCTGTCCCTTCACCTCCGTCTGCTAACGGGAGCTCTGTACAGCTAGCCGTTGGTATGGCCCGCTTTATGCCTCTTGCGATAGCTGAACACACTTCTACGGCAGGCAGTGCATCTTTAAAGGAGTCAGCAGCTATCAGGAATTGCATTAGCTCTTGGTTTGGGCTTGATAGGAGGCTAACATTTCCGCTAGCATACCTTCTTTCATAGAAAAGTTCGAGACGGTTAATCGATTTATAGCAGCTACTTCCATTACGAGTTTTACTAGAATCAGTGCTACCACAATCATATCAGCTCGATCGTCGGGAATATCCGGCATTGCATGTCGTTCTTCTCTATTGGCAGCAAGTACCCGCTCGTAAAGTGCATCAAAACCGTTGAGGTCTACTCGCGAGCAATTTGGTGTTGGTTGCTCTTTGCCCAAGAGGTCGGCTATTACGTCGAAAGTGCCAGCGGCACCGACTAGGTGATGTACTGGAAAACGCGCCAACGCCAATTGAAGATTGACAAGCTTACTCTTCAAGAACAAGCGCGATAGTTCTATCTCCTCAGTACTGATGGGCTCCGTTTGGTGCAGCTTTTTGTAGAGTACAGCTACGCCCACAGGGAAGCTTTCAAACCATTGCACTCCTGTGTGGTCTACTATGATAAACTCTACACTACCACCCCCAATATCCATAACCATCCAACGGTCTTCCTGGGCATCAATGGCCAGACGGACACCTTTGTAGATCAACTGAGCTTCTTCTGAACCTGGAATGATCTGGATGTTTAGGCCGGTTTTTTCCTTAACCTCTGCTACAAAATCAGGTCCATTGCTAGCTGTGCGTAAGGCGGCAGTGCCAGATACACGGGTTGCAGAGACGCGGTTTTTGCTGATGATATCGGCGTAGTCGATCAAGGTCTGTAGCGCACGTTGATAAGGGGCATCACCAATGCGTTCAATACCGTCTTCGGCCAGTTTTATGAAACGGCGTTCTCTGTAGACTTCCTCAAAGCTGCCATCCTCATTGGGTTGTGCAATGAGGAGATGGAAAGTATTGGTACCACAATCGATGACCGCAAAATTGGGCATAAGCTAGATTTGGAGCGAGCAATTTTACCCTCCCTGAAGGTTTACGGGCTGGAGAAAAGAAGTGCCACACGCGATTGGAAATCGGCTTCGGTTTTGCTTTTCTCGACTTACAAATCCGTAAAAAGAGGCAGAGAAGCATAATTTGATAGCGTAGCAAACATACTTATTTTTGCTTTAGAGCCTAGGTTTGTCTTAGTGTTCGAGTAATAACCTCCTAAATCAAGTGTTTTTGCCTATATCTCTTTCCATCGTTTCAGATTGTATTCAGCTGTTGGAGCAGTTGATTGCCACCCCGTCACTGTCGCGTCAGGAAGACGCTACTGCTGATTTGATCGCCGATTTCTTAAGGGCGCAAGGCCTTCATGTCAATCGTGCGGGAAACAATGTGTGGGCTCGCCACCCTCATTGGCAGGAGGGTTTGCCAGTAGTACTACTCAATTCTCATCATGATACGGTGAAGCCTGCCGCCAGTTGGCAGCGTGATCCTCATCAGCCTACCTGGGAAGGAGACCAGCTGTTTGGTTTAGGTAGTAATGATGCTGGTGGCCCACTTGTTAGCCTCATCGCTACGTTTCTCAGTTTGAAGGACCGCCAGGATTTGCCTTACAACTTACTAATGGCGGCTACGGCCGAGGAGGAAATAAGTGGAGCAGGAGGGATTGCCAGTATTTTGCCTACTCTTGGCCCGATTGCCTGCGGTATTGTTGGAGAACCAACTATGCTGGATGCGGCTACTGCCGAACGAGGTCTCATTGTTGTTGATGGGGAGGCCCAAGGTGTTTCAGGGCATGCAGCACGCGAAGAAGGCACCAATGCCCTCTATATAGCACTTGAGGATGTGGATCGCCTGCGAAGTTTCCAGTTTCCGAAACAATCGGATCTGCTAGGACCAGTGAAGGTCTCTGTGACTCAAATCGAAGCGGGTACCCAACACAATGTAGTACCCGATCGCTGCCGCTTTGTGATGGATGTGCGCGTCAATGAGCAATACAGCAATAAGGAAGTGGTTGATCAACTACAGGCCATTTGCCAATCTGAATTAAAGCCTCGCTCCTTGCGTCTGCAATCTTCTGGTTTGCCCCAAGATCATCCTTTGATGAAAGCAGTGGAGGCATGTGAGTTGAATACTTATGGTTCCCCTACTTTGAGCGATCAAGCACTCATGCCTTTTCCGACTGTAAAGATTGGACCGGGAGATAGTGCCCGCTCCCATACTGCGGATGAGTACATTCGCCGAACCGAAATTGAGGCCGGTGTAGCCACCTATATTCGGGTACTTGAAAACCTTTACTTTTAGCCCTTCTAAATCTCTATCGTATGGCGTTTAAGCGTGTGGAGGATTCTGAGGTATTCCTTTCGGTTCTCATGCAACCATCTCACTCCAATTTTGGAGGCAAAATTCACGGAGGATATATTCTTTCCCTCATGGATCAGATTGCCTTTGCTTGTGCCAGTAAGCACTCAGGAGCCTATTGCGTAACCGCTTCAGTTGATACAGTGGACTTCAGGAACCCCATTGAGATAGGGGAGCTGGTCACTATGAAGGCTTCAGTCAACTATGTGGGGCGTAGCTCTATGGTGGTTGGTATTCGCGTAGAGTCTGAAAATATCCAAACAGGGACAGTCAAGCATTGCAATTCTTCCTACTTCACCATGGTGGCTAAAGGGGAGGATGGAAAGAGTGTGACGGTGCCCGGTTTGTTGCTCGAAAGAGAAATGGATGTGCGTCGCTTTCACAAGAGTATCAAACGCATTGAACTAAAGAAGACCCATCAAGAAGCCTACCGGCAGTTGGATGCCTTAGCTGATGACTCGCTCGAACAGCTAAAAGGCTATAACGTCAAGTTGAATTTACCCCAAGAATATGAGTAAGAAGAATCCCAATAAACTCTGGCAAAAAGCCTATGAACTAGATGCCCGTATTGAAGCCTTTACCGTTGGGCAGGATCGTGAGCTCGATCTTTTGCTGGCACCTTACGATATTGCTGGTTCGCTCGCTCACGGAAAGATGCTTAGCGAAGTAGGGTTGCTTCCTCCTTCCGAATATGAAGCCATGGCCGAGGTGCTTCGGCAATTGTATCAGCGTGCTGTTGACGGCGATTTTGTTATCGCCGATGGTATTGAAGATGTCCATTCTCAGGTGGAATTGTTGCTGACCGAGGCTTTAGGTGATATTGGTAAAAAGATCCACAGTGGTCGTTCTCGTAATGATCAGGTACTGGTTGATTTACGCTTGTATTTCCGAGCCGAATTAGCGGATATTGTGCGCCGAATTGAGGCATTGACGGAGTTGTTACTCCAACGTTCCAAACAGCATCAGGAAGACCTGCTACCCGGATATACCCATTTGCAGGTGGCCATGGTGTCAAGTTTTGGCCTGTGGTTTGGGGCTTATGCAGAAAGTTTGATTGATGATCTAGAGCTTTGGAGAGCGACTCATCGTATCATCAACCAAAATCCACTTGGTTCAGCGGCAGGTTATGGTTCTTCATTTCCACTTAACCGCAAAAGAACAACAGAACTATTAGGTTTTCGCCAGCTGGCTTATAATGTTGTACATGCCCAAATGGGGCGCGGCAAGACAGAGCTTAATTTCGGTTTTGCCTTGGCTGGAACGGCTCAAACCTTGGGTAAATTAGCGATGGATGTGTGTCTGTACAATTCCCAAAACTTTGGTTTTCTCAAGTTGCCCGATGATCTCACGACGGGCTCGAGTATCATGCCACACAAGAAAAACCCTGATGTTTTCGAATTACTGCGCGGGCGCTGTAATCAACTACTAAGTATCCCCGGTCAATTGGCTCAGCTCAATGCCAACCTTCCGTCGGGATATCATCGCGATTTTCAGTTGTTGAAGGAAGTCATTTTCCCTGCCATCAAGCAAATGAAAGATGTGTTGGATCTGACTACCTATGCCATCGAACATTTGCAGGTGCAACCCAATCTGTTGGATGAAGAGAAGTATAAACTGCTATTTAGCGTGGAGGTAGTTAATGCAGCAGTATTGGGCGGGCTTCCATTCCGTGATGCTTATAAGCAGATTGGGGAGTCCATCGAGGCCGGTACATTTGATCCTGATACTTCCCCACCCAAGCATATGCATGAGGGAAGCTTAGGCAACCTATGCTTGCCTGAAATTCGCGAAAAACTACAAGAAGTGATGCAGCAATTCCGATTCACTTCTTGGGAAGAAGCGATGAATAAGTTGGTGGGGAATGTCGCTTAGCGCGCCTTCCTATTGGGAAACAACCGCGTCGATACCTTTACCTGTCAATTCATTGACCAAACGCTTCGCATCTCCGTAAGAGCTGAAGCGGTCTACTAGTACCACTGCAAAGGTGCCTCGGTCAAAGAGTGTAACCTCAGTGTTATTGTAGCCCATGCCACGAAGTTTCGAGGCCTGACTATCAGCATTGGTGCGTTGGCGGTAAGAGCCTGCAATGACCATGTACTTTCCTGTACTGGTGCTTCTTGGCGTGTTATCGTAGGTTGCTGCTGTTGCAGATTCACTGGCACCGCTACCGCCGCTTCCGTTGCTAGAGGCACTATCGTCGTTTGAAGAAGTCTCTTCTGCAATATCAGAACCCGAATCAAGTTCGTCCGCGCTGTAGTTGCTGCTACCGTCAGTGGTGGTCGCTTCATCAGTATCTGCATAGCTGCCTAGTTCATCATCGTCTAGGTCTACATCGTCGCCAGCGGCGGCTACCTCATCGTCCCAATCTGTATAGGTTTGCTCGTCAGCACCTTCATTATTATCGTAGCCTTCTGTAATCGAGGTCGTAGGCTCTTCGGTCTTGTATAGGCCTGCAATTTTGTACACTAAATAACCTAATGCAGCAAGGCAAATAACAACAATCGCGATGGTGATAATATCCAGTCTAGACATAACTAAAGGGTTTGTAACGCAAAGTCCTCTTGAAGACCTGAAGTCGTCCTGCTATTGTGGACAAATACTCCAGGGGGTCAGGGTGTTAGTAATAGTCGAATAATTAATTCCCGACTTCAGTATTTCAATGTAGAAATAAACGATTGATAATGAGTTTATTCAAGTTGAAATACTGAATACAAAAGAGGGAGATTAATTTTTGACGAGCACTAATTAATGCCTGGGACCAAAATACAGTCTTTTTTTTGGATTTCTTTAACGTGTGTTTAGGGTGTTGAATATCAGTGTGTTGTGATTTATTTGTGGTCTAATTTCAGGATTCGTAAAATATTTTGGCCGCTCTTTGCATTAAATAATAGTCCAGTCCTTGGACACCAAGTCCTTATTCATTCTTCAAGCTACCTTCACTAATCTCACAACTTACCCACAAGGGTGAGCTAAGTATTTTTTGTCCATAAAACACGGCTTATACGAGCATTGTACATTTCTATCAATTCGTGAACCGGGCCTGGCCCGATAAATCAAAGCAACATGCGTAACCTGTTATTTCTCTGCGTGATTGTTCTTTTGACGACTGGTAATGTGCAAGCTCAGGATGAAACTGCCCCTTCTGAAACCACTACCACAGAAGCGCCAACAAGTAATGAAGAAAATGTCTTGAACATGCCCTCTAAGTGGGACAAACTTAAGGACGACAAAAAAACTCGATTCCTCTTCGCTGCCGTAGAACGTGGCGATGTTGAATTGGCTCAGACCATGCTCCCTGATGTACGGCTACCGTACTACCAACACAATACCCAAGGTGAAACCCTCCTTACACTGGCTATCAAGTCGGGACAATACGAGATGGTCAAGTGGCTGTGCGAAGATGCCGTGATCAACCTCAAGAACGAGGATGGTGAAACCCCTCTTACTTTGGCCATCAAGGAACAAAATATGGGTATCATCGAACTGGTACTCGAACGCGCCAAAGCCGACCTGCCTAATAACTATGATGAAAGCCCATTGATGCTAGCTATTGGTTATGGCTACGAGCCAGCCTTCTTGAAAAAGCTTACCGATCTCGGTGCTAACCCTAACCGGCTGTCTAATGGCGTTACCCCGCTATCGAAGGCCGTGCAGAAAGAAAATGTAGCCAGTGCAGCCATGCTGGTGCGTGCCGGAGCCGACCCAAGTATCGAGAACGAGGATGGCGAAATTCCATTGTTCCAGGCTGTCAAGCTAAATCACTCCGTACTGGCTGGCGTATTGCTACACCGCAGCCCACAGCCTGCAGCAGATGCCAACTGGCACACGCCAATCGGCGAAACGCTAACGAACATGGCTTTGGCCCAGGAGAATACTGCTATGCTGCGCGTACTCGTAGAGAAAGGCGCTAATGTCAATAGCGTAGATTTTCTAGAAAACACACCACTGCATCTGGCGGCCGAACGCGGCATGCAAGACGCTGTAACGCTCCTACTCGAATACGGAGCTTACCCAGATGCAATTAATATAATGGGTGCTACCCCAATCATGGCTGCCGCCCAGCGAGGTCATGACAGTATCGCTTCTCAACTGGCGAGAGCAGGTGCCGATCCAGAGCTTAGGGATTACTCTGGTATTGCTGCCAACGACTATGGCAACTACGGTTTCTCCGACGCTATTCTCCAGGACGAAGTGGAATTCCTCCTTCAGGAGTCAAACGACTAGTGGTCAGGTTCATAAGTCTCTGATACTA
>CAJXOS010000005.1 GCA_913057725.1 uncultured Lewinella sp. | reverse complement strand
CGGATGGCTGCTTAAATCGCCACGGACTATTAAGATTAAATAGTTTGTTTTTAATAACAAAAACACATTTTATTTAAAATCTTCTGCTTTTGCACTAATCTGCTCTAAGTTTTGCTCCTGCATACACTTGAAATGACCTTTGGGACATTCGCCATATCCAATTTTCGAACAGGGGCGACAAGAAAGATTATCTACTTCAAAGATTTCGTTCATTGTCTTAGCATCTACCAGATATGGATACATGCCAAAAGATGGGACGGTATTCCCCCACACAGAGATGATCGGTTTATTCAAGGCCGCAGCAATATGCATTAGCCCCGTGTCATGTGTAATGACGCAACTGGCTTGACGCACCACATCAGCTGATTGATGTAGGCGCATTGCTCCACATAGATTAATTACGTGCTTTCCGGCCTGGGCCGCAATGGCCTCTCCTGCCTCTTTATCTCCGGGGCCTCCTAGCAAGGCTATCGGGCGGTTTATCTGCTGGCATAGCTCTGTGAGCTTTTCTACAGGTAGGCGTTTAGTAGCGTGCGCGGCTCCAATAACCATTGCTATAAAAGACGACTCTAAATTCCAGTCAGCTAAAATGATTTTGTCACTTTCAGGAATGTGATAATCAAGCCCTAAGTCGTCGTTCTTTATTCCCAGACGGGCTGCCGTAGCCAGGTAACGATCAACAATATGCACATCTGGCATTCGGTTGATTTTCCAACGTGTAAGCAGCCACTTTTGCCAGTTGAGTTTGTCAAAGGCATAGGCTTTTGTATCCCAAAGTGCCAAGCGTACTTGCCAGGACCGTAAGTTGCGGTGCAGATCAATAATAGTAGTAAAGCCCTCTTGCTTCAGCTCATCACTCAGCTCACTTACCTTTTTCTTAATCGCCCAGATCTTAGTCAGATAGGGATTCGCACTTAAGACGCCCGCAAAGGATTGCTTGGTCAACAGATGTACCTCGGCGCCCAATTGCTGATGCAAGGCCCGGATAACCGGCGTTGTGAGAACGATGTCTCCTATGGAGGAGAAGCGAATGACTAAAATCTTAGGCTTGTCAGCAGACACGTCAGAATTTTTGCGCAAGGTAGGTAATTGCCTACAACTCGTACTTCGCCATCCGGCGATAAAGGGCCGCTCGCGTTAGGCCAAGATCTTCCGCTGCTTTACTGATATTTCCAGCATGACGTGTCAGTGCTTTCTGTACCGCCCACCGCTCTAGCTCTTCCAGATTAATGGTATGTGGTTCGCCACCTTTGCTGTTAGATGGCGGTGCTTGAAGAATGAAGTCGGCGGCTGTTAACTGGTCACCATCAGCGAGGATCACAGCCCGTTCTACGGCATGCCGTAGTTCGCGAATATTTCCAGGCCAACTATAAGAGCGCAGTAGCGGATAGGCGGAAGGTGCCACCTTTAGGCCACTCTTTTGATATTTTCGGGCATAATCCTCGAGGAAATGCTCCACTAATAATAGAATATCATCCTGCCGTTCCCGCAGTGGCGGAAGCTTGATTTCTACTGTATTGATCCTGTAGAGAAGGTCCTGCCGGAAGCCGCTGTCATTGACCATCTCATACAAAGGCATGTTGGTGGCGCTGATGAGTCGAATGTCGACGTCAATAGGGTCATTTGCACCCACGCGCGTTACTTGACGAGTTTGTAGAGCACTTAATAACTTCGCTTGTAAAGGGAGAGAAAGGTTACCAATTTCATCCAGAAACAAGGTTCCGCCTGATGCTACTTCGAAGCGGCCTGCCCGATCTGCCTTAGCGTCGGTGAAGGATCCTTTCTTATGACCAAACAGTTCACTTTCGAACAAGCTCTCGGGTACAGCTCCTAAGTCTACCGTAATGAACACCGTACCAGTGCGCTTCGATTGCCGGTGGATCGCACGAGCGATAAGCTCTTTACCCGTACCATTTTCTCCTAGGATCAGCACATTAGCATCGGTCTTTGCTACCTTTTCGACTAGGGTAAAAACCTGCTTCATCGCTGCCGACTGGCCTACGATCTCTGTGAATGCTTGGTCAATGTCGCCGGCTAGGACTTGCTGCTGATCGGTAAGTTGCTGCACTTTGCGGCGCGACTGACTTAATTCCAGGGCAGCTTTGATGGTAGTTAGTAAGCGTTCATTGCGCCAGGGTTTTTCCAAAAAGTCAATAGCGCCCACTTTCACACATTCTACTGCCGTTTTCACATCTGCGTAAGCGGTCATCATAATAACGCCAGTCTCCGGAGCGAGCTCTGTGACCTTCTCCAACCAGCGCATTCCTTCACTACCGGAAGTATCCCCTGTTTTGAAATTCATGTCCAACATCACCAGGTCGAAGGGCTTACCCCGCAGATGGCGTGGTAGCTGGTACGGATTGTTTTCAGTAACAACTTCGGTGAATTGGCGAGAAAGCAGCAATCGGAGGCTCAACAGGATGTCTTCTTCGTCATCGACGATCAGAATACGTGCGGCTTGTTTTGACATATGGCGCTGGTATGCTTAAGGGTTGTCATATTGTTCTATTACCAAAGATAGATGCGACCGGACAAAAGTTGCAAGAAACTGTTCATTTTTGAACAGTTTATGTCCAGATGCGCACAGAATATGGCGAAGTCTAGGAGGTGGTTGAAGATGTAAGTGGTTGATATACAGTTGTTCGTGTTTTGTGGCACGCGCATTGTCCTAAAATGGATGAGAGTTTAATATACTGTTTGCTACAAAACGTGCCGGCCGGTATAGAAAACTTCACCCGACATCGTTTTTTTGACATTTTTCACTCGTATTACCTCAACCAACCAAGTATCGTGCCGGCACGATTTTTCGCCTTAGCGAAAACCAACGACAGAAAATCATGGATAGAAAAATAGAAAAGAAAACCTGGACCTGGCAACGCATCACCCTCATTGGTGCAGGAGTAGTGCTCGCACTGTTCTTGATCTCTGCGATCTACCGGGATGCAGGAACCAGCCGCCTCAATGTAGAACGTGAACGCCTGCTACTGGATACCATCGAGCAAGGAGTATTCAAAGAGTACATTACCCTCTTTGGTGTTGTTGAGCCGATCAAGACTGTATACTTAGATGCAATCGAAGGTGGACGCGTTGAGCAGGTCTTCGTAGAGAACGGAGCAATGGTTACCAAAGGCCAGGAAATCATGCGCCTATCTAACCTTGATTTAGAACTGAATGTACTGAACCAGGAAGCGCAGATCGTAAATCAGATCAATGATATCCGCCAGACCAGTATCCTGATGGACCAGCAAAGTCTAAGTCTTAAAGATCAGGCACTGGATGTACGCTTCCGCTTGGATTTGATTGAAAAGCGGGATGAGCGCAACCAAAACCTATATACAGATAAGGTCATTTCTCAAGTTGAATTTGAGGATACTCGTGACGAGTACGAACACCTTGTTCGTCGTCAGGATTTGCTGAAGCGCACGATCGAGAAAGATTCCCTTTTCCAGATCATGCAGGAAAACCAAATGCAGACCACGCTGGATCTAATGCAGCGTAACCTGAATTTTGCGAGAAACAGCTTGTCTAACCTGACCATCAAAGCACCTATTGATGGCCAGATTTCTTCTCTGGATTCAGAAGTAGGACAGTTGATCATCCGTGGTGATCGCATTGCTCAGATCGACGTACTGGAGCAATTCAAGATTCGTGCTAACATCGACGAATTCTATATCAACCGTATCTTCCCACAGCAAGAGGGTACTTTCTTGATGGAAGGACAAACTTTCACGCTACGTATCCAGAAGATTTATCCAGAGGTGACCAATGGTTCCTTTGCAGTAGATTTAGTCTTTGTGGGTGAACGCCCTGAGCGCATCAAGCGTGGCCAGACGATTTCATTGAAGTTGTCGCTTAGTGATGATACACGAGCTATGCTTCTGGCCAAAGGTGGCTACTATCAGAGCACTGGAGGCAACTGGGTATATGTACTAGACCCTGAATCGGGAATTGCTCGCCGCCGGAACATTACGGTAGGTCGCCAGAACCCAAATTACTATGAGCTGATCGAGGGATTGCAGCCAGGTGAGATTGTCATTGTCTCTAGTTATGAGAACTATGGCGATAAAGAAGAACTCGTCCTCAAATAGCAAACATGTAAGTACCGGCGCGATTCGTCACGTCGATGAAAATAACCTGATGTGATCCATCACGTCGCAAGAATAATCATAACAAAACAGCGTCCTTAAAATCACCGACATGATAAAAACGGAGAATCTTACTAAAATCTACCGTACCGACGAGGTAGAAACTACAGCGCTCAATGAAGTGAGCATCGAAATCCAAGCCGGCGAATTCGTATCTATCATGGGCCCATCTGGATGTGGTAAATCTACCCTGATGAACATCCTAGGAATGATCGATAACCCAAGTGGCGGTAAATATACCTTCCTTGACCATGAGGTTTCCGGTTATTCAGAACGTCAACGCTCAGACCTACGTAAGAACAACATTGGCTTCATTTTCCAGAGCTTTAACCTGATTGACGAACTGACGGTATTCGAAAATGTAGAGTTGCCTTTGATCTACACCAAAGTAGGTAGTGCAGAACGCAAGCAACGCGTCGAAGAAGTGCTCGAAAAAATGAACATGATGCACCGTCGCAATCACTTCCCACAACAACTATCCGGTGGTCAGCAACAGCGTGTGGCTGTTGGCCGTGCCATCATCAACAACCCGAAGCTGATCCTTGCGGATGAGCCTACTGGTAACTTGGATAGTAATAACGGTGACGATGTGATGAAGACCCTGGTGAAATTGAACCAAGAGGGTGCTACCATCATCATGGTTACGCACTCCCAGTATTGTGCAGAGTTCGGTAACCGCATCATCCGTATGCTGGATGGCCAGGTGGTGACTGAAAATATCGTTCAGCAGTACTTGTAATCGAGGGCCATTTGGCCCTTCTGATCACCCCAAGAAGTTGACACCTTTTTACCTGCTACCTCAATGGTGGTCAGGGCGTTTTATACCCTTATTTATCGCAATAGTAGTGCTTCAATAGCACTGAAATCACCCGACTGACATGTTTAAGATTATCCTCAAATCGGCTTGGAGGCAGCTCTGGAACAACAAAGGATATAGTGCTATCAATATCCTCGGAATGGCAGTAGGCTTAGCAGTAGCTATGCTAGCCGCATTATGGGGGCAATACCACGCGGACTTTGATAAGTTCCATGCTAATGGAGCGGATATTTATAAGGCCTACCAGGATTATACGCCCACTGGCCAAGACATGAAATCTGGGTCCTCTTTACCCTATCCAATGGCAGCTGTTTTGCGCGATGAGACGCCTGGTATTAAGTATGTTGCGCTAGCTGATCGCGGGCATACCAAAAGTCTGGTGAACGGGGAAACGCAACTTCTTAAAGATGGAATTTTCGTGCAGCCCGACTTCCTTAAGATCTTTTCCTTCCCGCTCTTTGAAGGAGATATCGAAACTGCATTATCGGCCCCAAATCAGATTGTTCTTACGGAAACAACCGCTAAGGAACTTTTCGGAGCTGAGAATCCGGTGGGCAAAAGTCTTAGTATTGATGATAATATTAATCTACAGGTCACTGGTGTAATTGCTGATCCACCTGTACAGTCTACGCTGCAATTTGATTATCTACTACCACACCAGCTGAGAGAAGAACAAGAAGCGTGGGTGGCTGACGCTATCGAAAACTGGGGTAACCACTCTTTTCAAATCTATTTTCAGATGGAAGAGGGTGCAGATGCTCAGGCTGTAAAGGCATTGCACCGCGATATTTTTGTGGAAAGAGAACATGAGTTGTCAACCGCAAAATTCTCAATGCATCCACTCAGTAAGTGGCATTTGTACAGCGAGTTTGAGCAAGGCGAGGCCGTGAATGGTCTTATTCGTTATGTACGCCTTTTTGGAGTTATTGGGGTGTTAGTGCTACTGATCGCCTGCGTGAATTTCATCAATATCACCACCGCCCGAGCTGAGAAGCGAAGCAAAGAGGTGGGGGTAAGAAAAACCGTAGGAGCAGGACGAGGGGCATTGGTGACACAGTTCCTCGGCGAAGCGGGGATAAGCATGCTGTTGTCTTTTAGCCTGGCAGCCGTCTTACTCGTGCTACTGCTGCCTCACTTTAATACACTCGTAGAATCGGAAATTATTCTGCCATTTCGGTCTCTCCGTTTTTGGTTAGCCTCCATTGGTGTTATCGGAGTCGCAACCTTATTGGCCGGTAGTTATCCTGCTTTTTTCCTGACCCGCTTTGAAGCTAAGTCTGCTTTGCAGAAAAGTTTCCAGACCGGTCGTGGTACCAATATGTGGAGTCGCCGCTTGCTAGTCTCTTCACAATTCACCATTTCCATTGCGCTAATTGCTGGGAGTTTGATTGTCCATAAGCAAGTTCGCTACGCCCAAGAACGGGATAAAGGGTATGATCAGGAGCACCTCATTAGTGTGCCGAATAATGCCAATCTAAATCCCAAATTTGATGCTATTAAGACGGAATTGCTGGCTTCTAATGCGGTAGATGTGGTTACAACAGCATCGAGCCCAATTACAGATGTATGGGCTAACATGGGAAATATCGATTGGCCAGGCAAAGGTGAGGATGAGCACTTAGGCGTTGCCCTCATTGCCACCAGCGCGGATTATTTTGAAACACTGGGAATCGAGTTTTTAGCGGGCCGTCCCTTCCGATCTAATGGGGTAGATACCCTATCAATGATTGTGAATGAGGCAGCCGTAAAACGCATGGGCTTAGACGATCCACTGAGTACTCAACTAAGCTGGGATGGAATGGCCTTCCCAATCGTCGGAGTAGTGAAGGATGTCATTATGGAAACACCGTTTGAGCCGGTACGCCCAACCGTCTTTACTTATATGCCAGAGTGGAGAAGCTTTTTCATGATGCGGATGAATGAGCACCAGTCGACAGAACAGGCCTTGGCAACCATTCAACCCATTTTTGAGAAGCACGATCCTACTACCCCATTCAACTACGAATTTGTAGAGGAAACTTATTCGGAGAAATTTACCGGTACCAATTTTGTCGGTACCATAGCGCTGTTGTTTGCGGGCCTGGCGATCTTCTTGTCTGCGCTTGGTCTTTTAGGCTTGGCCTTCTATTTGGCAGAACGCCGAGCGAAAGAAATCTCCATTCGCAAAATCTTGGGTGCCACTGTGGCTCAGCTATGGCTGCTGCTTTCAAGAGAGTTCATGCTATTGATCGTTGTTGGAGGATTGTTGGCAATTCCTCTCGGAGCCTATTTTGTTGAGAGCTGGCTTGCCAATTTCACTTATCGCATAGATTTGCCTTGGTTTGTTTTTGGCATCGCAATAACGATTGCACTGTTCATTGCACTTGCCACCATCAGTGCACAAAGTATCAAGGTCGCTTTGGTTAATCCTTCTGAGCGCCTGCGCGACGACTAACATCAGCTACTTTTTGGTCTTGTCTCGTACGGGCGAGGTCGTAACCTCCAAGAATCTAATACCATGTTAAAGATCATCATAAAGTCCGCTTGGCGGCAACTCTGGAAAAACAAAGGTTACAGTACCATCAATATCGTGGGTATGGCTGTAGGGCTAGCTGTCGCAATGCTAAGTGCATTGTGGGTGCAGTACCACTCCAACTTTGATACTTTCCACGCTAATGCGGGAGATATCTATCAAGGGTACCATGATTTTACCCCAACAGGTGAGTATATGCAATCCTTCCCTGCGCTTCCGTATCCGATGGCGGATGTGCTACGGAGTGAAACACCAGGTGTAAAGCATGTGGCTATTACCGATTGGGGGACGACCAAGAGTTTGGTGAAAGGGGAGACCCGGCTTCTGAAATATGGTTACCATGTGCAGCCTGACTTTTTGAAGATCTTCACTTTCCCTGTTCTTCAGGGAGATATCGAGACAGCTCTGTCTCAGCCCAACCAAATCATTCTTACTGAATCAACTGCCGAAGAATTATTCGGTACCGCTGACCCAATGGGGAAAAGCGTCACCATCGACGACAACCTCAATTTGCAGGTGACTGGCATTATCACTGACCCACCGGCACAGTCTAGTTGGCAGTTTGATTACCTATTGCCGCACCTCCTAAAAGAAGAGCGTGAGCCATGGGTGGCTGATGCTGTTAATAATTGGAGTAATCAGTCCTTCCAGATCTATTTCCAAATGGAAGAAGGAGGGGATGCGCAAGCAGTGCGCGATTTGCACAGGGATATTTTCCTGGAAAGGGAAGGTGAGTTCTCCGTGTCAAAGTTTGGTGTTTATCCATTGCATCAGTGGCATTTATACAGCGAGTTTGAAAACGGGGTGGCCGTGAATGGCCTTGTCCGGTACGTGCGCCTCTTCGGTATTATTGGTGCGTTAGTGCTATTGATTGCTTGCGTAAACTTCGTCAACATCACCACTGCTCGCGCAGAGAAACGAAGCAAGGAGGTTGGAGTTCGCAAGGCGGTAGGCGCACAACGTAGTACCTTGATCACTCAGTTTCTCGGTGAGGCTGGTGTTACGATGATGTTGTCATTTACGCTTGCTGTGATACTGCTAGCACTACTGTTGCCACACTTCAATACTTTGGTCGATTCGCAGATCTCTCTGCCGTTTGATTCATCCTTGTTCTGGTTGTCATCGCTTGGTGTACTATTGCTCACTACCTTACTGGCCGGTAGCTACCCAGCATTTTTCCTCACTCGTTTTGAAGCTAAGTCTGTTTTGCAAAAGAGCTTCCAAACGGGCCGTGGCACGAACATGTGGAGTCGTCGACTTTTAGTGTGTTCTCAGTTCACCGTTTCTATTGCCTTGATCGCCGGTAGCCTTATTGTCCATAAGCAGGTGAAGTACGCGCAAGAGCGAGATATGGGCTACAATCAAGAACACCTCCTAAGTGTACCTAATACGCCGGGCTTAGATCCTAATTTCGATGCGATCAAGACTGAGCTCCTTGCCAGCAACACCGTTGAATACGTAAGTGCATCGGGTAGCCCAATCACCGGCGTCTGGTCGAACATGGGGAATATCTACTGGCCAGGACGTGGCGAAGAAGAGAGTGTAAGTTTCGCTTTTATCGCTACGAGTGCCGACTATTTTAAAACGCTTGAGATTGATATGGCAGAAGGCCGGGCATTCCGCGGTAATGGAGCGGATACACTGGCTATGATTGTTAATCAAGCTGCCGTAAAGCGCATGGGTCTTGATGATCCATTGGCTACTCAGCTTACCTGGAACGATGTCAATTTCCGCATCATTGGTGTTACTGAGGATATCATTATGGAAACGCCTTTTGAGCCGGTACGCCCTACCGTGTTTATCTATAACCCCGGTTGGAGAAGCGTGTTTTTGATGCGTTTGAATGCCAATCAGCCAACGGATCAAACGCTTGCTGCAATAGGGCCGATCTTTGAAAAACACGATCCAAATACTCCGTTCAACTACGAGTTTGTAGAGGAGACCTACTCTAGCAAGTTCAGCCATACCAATTTTATCGGAACGGTAGCCTTGCTCTTCGCTGGTCTTGCAGTATTCCTATCCGCTTTAGGCTTGTTGGGCTTAGCGCTATACCTCGCTGAGCGCCGCGCCAAGGAAATTTCTATTCGCAAGGTGCTTGGTGCTTCGGTAGCACAGCTTTGGCTTTGGCTATCGCAGGAGTTTATGTTACTCATCGTTTTGGGTGGCTTACTGGCGATACCACTGGGCGCTTATTTCACCGAAGGGTGGCTTTCGAATTTCACCTATCGAATCAATCTGCCCTGGATCGTTTTCGGTATCGCAGTAGGTATTGCCTTGTTTATCGCTTTAGCCACGATTAGTGTGCAAAGTATAAAGGCAGCCTTGGTGAATCCGGCAGATCGCTTGAAAGACGATTAGGCGATTCGAGTTGCCTAGAATCTTTCATTATTACAAAAGTGCCAATCCTTAAAACATGCTACAACACACCCTTAAGACGATATTCCGACAATTGCGCAATAGCCCATTGTTCACCAGTATTCACCTACTGGGGCTGACAATTGGTATTGGGGCTGTGCTGGTCATCTTCCTGTTCATCCGTCAAGAATTGAGTTATGATCGATCTTATGCGGGAGCAGAAAACATTCACCGCCTGGTGATCGTCAGTACGAACCAGGGAGAAGTGGACTATAGCGAAGGGAACCCCTATCCTGTGCCTGCTGCCCTGCGCAACGAAATCCCTGGTCTCGCTCATGTTTCTGGTATCCACTATCAAGGTAGCGGCATTGTACGCGTGCCTGGCCAGGATCACCAACGCCTGGAGGAGGTCGTGTTTGCGGATGAAGAATTCTTGCAAATTTTTGATTACGAAAGTAAGCCTGCAGTTAACCCAGCGGTTTTAGCCCAGCCTGGTGAAGCACTCTTATCAAGCTCTACCGCAGAACGTCTATTCGGAAAAGAAAATCCGGTAGGAAAAACGCTTAATGTAAATACGGATTTACAAGTCAATATCGCTGGAGTATTCCCTGATCAAACCCGTGCTAACCTTCAACCAGATGTGCTGGTGTCATTGGCTACTTTGCCAGAAGAGTTACACGGCTTTGACCGCACCAGTTGGGGAGTCAGTATTGGCGGAGCCACCTACGTAAAATTAGCTGCTGGCGAAACGCCTGCCCAGTACGAGCGAAGCCTGGCTGGATTTGTAGATAAGTACATGAGCGGAGAAGATGAAGGCTTTCAACATCGGTTGGAGCTGCAGCCTGCTGTCGATATTCACTTTGATACCCGCTTTGATGGCCTGACGAGTACTTCAACGGTCAACCCGACTTACTTGTGGGTTGCGGCAGCAATTGGTCTACTCATTTTACTCATGGCCTGCTTCAATTTTGTGAATCTTTCCTTGGCACAAAACCTGACCAAGAGTCAGATGATTGGCATGCGCAAAGTGCTGGGAGCAAGTGGTAATCAGCTTTGGCTGCAAAACTGGGGTGAAGCCCTGGTGTTGAGTTTGCTAGCCGGTACGGGCGGCATACTCTGTTTGCAATGGGCACTGCCGCAGGTAGAAGAGCTATTGCAAAGAGATATATACTTCGGCGGTCTCGCCGATCTTTCTGTTTGGAGTTTTGTTTTGCTCAGCCTGTTATTCGTCAGTCTAGTGGCTGGCGGATATCCGGCTTGGGTTATCGCCCGTAAACGTCCGCAAGAAGTTTTGGGTAATAGTAAGCTGGTGAGTAATCGTGGACAAGGTCGTCTGCGACAAGCTATGGTTTTGGCTCAGTTCGTGATCACGCTACTTATGATTTGTAGCGCCATCACGGTGTCTCGCCAGTTAGAGTTTTTGAAGAATAAGGATTTGGGTTTCCGTCAGGATGCAATTGTGCAGGTGGCAATGGGAGAGCCTGGCTTGGATGCGCAGTTGCGCGAAGAATGGAGCCGTCATGCTGGTATCGAGTCTGTAAGCTTTAGCCTGGGAGCACCTACTTCCGGTAATCGCTTGAATACCTCTTATTACCCGAAAGGGCAAGATCCAAAGAATAGTACGACCGAAATGGGCATCAAGCCTGTGGACGAGCATTACGCTGAGACCTACGACCTCCAAATGTTAGGAGGCCGCTTTATATCAGCAGCCGATGCACGTCTCATGGAGGACCGTATCCAGGAGGAAAATGCGAATTGGCCGATTGTTATTAATGAGAGGCTAGCCAGAGACTTGGGGCATAGTGATCCGGCAACAGCGGTAGGCGATCATATTATTTTAGGGGTGAACAATGCTGATGCAGAGATCGTGGGTGTCGTTCGCGATTTCCATACGCACTCTCTTCACGATCAAGTACAGCCGATGGTGTTGGCGCCAGTTTCGGGTTTGTACTATGAAGTAGGAGTGAAAATCAATCCAGCGCAGCTGAGTGGTGTAGTGCCGTTCTTGCAG
The DNA here is from genome assembly GCA_913057725.1 of uncultured Lewinella sp. Classification (GTDB taxonomy): domain Bacteria; phylum Bacteroidota; class Bacteroidia; order Chitinophagales; family Saprospiraceae; genus Lewinella. The sequence continues at coordinate 81,562 of CAJXOS010000005.1, read as the reverse complement.
GAAAGCTGGAAGGCTAGATTCCCAGACCAATATTTCGATTACAGTTTTCTGGATGAATCGCTGGCAGGGCAGTACCTCAATGAGGATCGTACCAGTGCCTTGCTACAGTCCTTCACAGGCTTGGCCATCTTTATCGCATGTCTGGGGCTATTTGGCCTTACTGCCATTATGGTGCGTCAGCGTCGTAAGGAGATTGGCTTGCGCAAAGTACTGGGAGCGTCTGTTGGTCAATTATGGGCCATGCTCTCCAAGGATATGATCCGTCTATTGGGAATTTCTATTCTGGTGGCAGCTCCACTGAGCTGGTGGGCAATGAACCGCTGGCTTGCCGATTTCGCTTACCGAGTTGATGTACATCCGGCCACCTTTGTCATTGGTGGAATTGTACTCCTGGTCATTGCCTTACTGACGGTCAGTGGACAGGCAGTGCGGGCAGCCCTGGCTAACCCGGTTGAGGCGCTCCGCAACGAGTAAGTCCCTTTTTACAACCCAACTCAAGCACACAAAAAACGATTGACACCCCACTAAAACCCGATTTATGTAGCGCCAAAAACAAAGGATTATGCTGTTTAATTATTTGAAAATTGCCCTACGGAAACTGTCGCGTCACAAGACCTTCAGTGCTATCAATCTATTGGGCCTTACGCTGGGTACTATTTGCTGTTTGTATATGGTACTCTATGTGCAGCATCATAATAGCTACGATAAACACCATGCGGAAGTGGAGAATATCGTGCGGGTCCGAACGGACTTGTCCTTGGGTGGTGCTTCCGATTGGACGCATATGGCTACCTGCTCTCCGCCCATTCCACTAGCTATCCAAGCTGATTTTCCGGAGGTGGAACTGGCCGCTCGTGCTTGCCCGCCCATTGGCGTAGAACAGCAGTTGATTCGAATTGGCGAAGAGGCATATTACGAGACACCTGGTTACTATGTAGATAGTACCTTCTTCCAAATATTAGAGTATCATTTCATTGAGGGCAATCCGGAATATGCACTGGATCAGCCCTTCTCCATTGTTATCTCTGACCGACTGGCCAAGAAGTACTTTGGTGATAAATCGCCTATGGGCGAAACCATTGAAGTAGGCGACTGGGGGGATGCTGCTCCGTTCCAAGTGACAGGGGTTATTGACTACAGTTTGGGTTCTACGCACTTGGAGAGTGATATGTTCTTAAGCATGAATGCGGGTGATCTGGGGCAGTTCGTGCGAGGAAACAACAGTTGGGCGGGCAACAATTTCTTGTACGCCTACCTAAAGTTAGCGCCCGGTACCCAACCAGAAGCTTTAGCCGCTAAGCTTCCAAAATTCCTTCAAGTGCACGGTGGTGATCAGCTCAAAGAGGCTAAAATGGACAAGGTCCTGCACCTACAACCCATACGAGAGATTCATACCCGTGCCGACCTTTCTGCAGATGTGGCAGGTACCACAAGTCCGGTTTTCTTAAGGTTACTGTTGATCATCGCGGTCTTTATTCAGTTGGTAGCCTGTATCAACTTCATGAACCTTACTACAGCTAGAGCAACGCGTAGCTCGCGAGAGGTTGGAGTTCGCAAAGTGGTAGGTGCTCAACGAGGGGCACTCTTCAACCAGTTTTTAGTGGAGAGCTTGTTGCTTTCTTTCCTATCCGTAGGCTTAGCGGTACCAATTATTCACCTGCTGATGCCAACGCTGAATGATCTGACAGGTGCAGGAATCGCTTTGAATTTTACCCCTTCTAATTGGCTGTTGCTACTTGGTATTGCTGTGCTCACCGGCTTGCTTGCAGGTTGTTATCCGGCCTTGTATCTATCGGCGTTCAAACCATTGGCGCTATTCAACAATTGGAGTACAAATCAGGGGAGAGCATCATGGTTGCGGCAAGGACTTGTTGTGGGCCAAATGATGGTGGCTTCTGTATTGGTAATTGCTGCAGTAGTTATTCATACGCAGGTGAGTTTCATGCTCAACAAGGACCTGGGCTATGAGAAAGAACAGAAGATCGTCTTCGATCTGCAAGGAGCTGAGGAGGGGCATGATTTATCCACCTTCCGGGATGGATTACTACGCATGCCAGAAGTGCAAAACGCCACTTCTACCGTAAGTACGCCGGTGCAGTATTTGCTGCGCGATATGGCATTGTACAAAGACGGAGAAACCATGCAGGAGGCCCAGATCGTGTGGCTCAATTATGTGGATGAAAACTACCTGGACGTACTCAAAGTAGACATGATATCCGGCCGTATGGTAGGGCCAGAAGACATTAGCGAGGACGATACCCACGCTCGTGTGGTAGTGAATGAGAAGGTTTTGGAGCAGTATCAAATACCGCTGGAGGAAGCTATCGGTAGCACCTTGAAGTCGGAGTTCTCCGGAATGAATTTCGAACTGACCATCATTGGCGTTACAGAGAATATCATCAGCCAAAAGCTGACGGATGAGATCCGCCCATTTGCCCTGTTTGCTGGAGATCCAGATGACTTAGGATACGTCATTGCTGATATTTCAACTACGGATTATAAGCAGTTCCTGGCGAAAGCAAATGAACACTGGGAGGCTACACTTCCAGGACTTCCATTCCAATATTCCTTCTTGGATGAAGAGGTGACAAAACTCTATGATACAGAGCAGACCTTATCCAGCATAATCAGCACCTTCACCATGGTGGCGATCTTGATCGCCTGCCTTGGCCTGTTTGGTTTGTCGGTATATGCAGCCGAGCAAAGGCGCAAGGAAGTAGGTATTCGGAAAGTCCTTGGTGCGAGTGTCCAGAGTCTGGTTGGTTTGCTTTCTCGCGAATTCTTAGTGCTAGTGGTAGTCGCCTTGGTGTTGGCCTCTCCGATTGCTTATCTGATTATGCAGAAGTGGCTGACCAACTTCGCTTACCAGACGCCCATCCACTGGTGGATTTTTGGGCTATCGGCTGGCATCACGCTGCTCATTGCATTTTTGACGGTAAGTTTCCAGGCCGTACGTGCTGCTGTAGCCAACCCCATTGGAGCGCTTCGTGACGAATAGATTATTTGCTTGATTTTTTGGATGACCTAAGCCCTGCAGTTGAACTCTTACATACCACCTTAAGCGAACAGTATGATTAAAAACTATCTCAAAATCGCCTGGCGCAATTTGCAGCGTCAACCTGGGTTTACACTCCTGAACATGCTGGGGCTAGCCATCGGTATGGCTGGCTTTCTCTTCCTGGTGATATATATCCGGGATGAATTGAGCTATGATAATTTCTTCTCGAAAGCCGATCAAATCTATCGAGTAGCACTCGACCGAAAATACCCAGATCGTAGCCGCCAGTACGCTATCATTCCGCACAGCTACGCTGAGGCGATGAAGTCGGAGTATCCAGGGATCAAAGAAACGACTCGTCTATTCTACTTTGGCCCCGCCAATCAACTGCTTCGCAGAGGGCAGGAGACTTTCCGGGAAGACAAAATCATCGGTGCGGATAGTACCTTTTTCGCGGTCTTTGATCTTCCGCTCATCTTAGGGAAACCTGATCAAGCACTGACCGATCGCAACGCCCTCGTACTAACCGAGAGTATGGCCGAGAAGTACTTTGGCCCAAACTGGTCGAACCAAAACATTATTGGTGAAGTAATCGAGCGTGTCCAAAACGATGAGGACTATGTGGTAAGCGGTGTCTGCGCGGATATGCCTTCTAACTCACACCTTGAGTTTGATTTTCTGCGCGCCGCTTCTGGCCTGGATTTTCTGCAAGGTGATCAAAATTTCCTCAGCTTCTCTGCAATGACGTATTTGCTCCTGGATGAGCAAACCGATCCGGCTTTGTTGGAACGGCAATTCCCCGATCTGGTGGTGAAGTATGCTTCCGGGCAAATTCTCAATCACTTTGGTGTGGATTATGCCACCTATCAGGATCAAGGAAATGGCTATGTCTATACCCTGAATAACCTGAAGGACATCTACCTCGACTCTAAATTAGAGGGAGAGATTAAGGTGCCTGGTTCTAGAGATCGCTTGTATTTCTTCTCTATAATCGCACTGCTGATTATTGTCATTGCGGGCATCAACTTTGTGAACCTGTCAACAGCGCGTTCCGCTGGGCGTGCCCGTGAGGTAGGCATCCGAAAGACACTAGGCTCCGAACGGGGGCAACTCATTACACAGTTCCTGGCAGAAGCAGTACTCATTAGTAGTTTGGCCGCCATCGTTGCGGGAGTATTGGTAGGCTTAGCTCTGCCGTGGTTCAACGACCTGACGGAAAAGGACTTTAGCAGGATGCTGCTCTTGTCTCCTTTCTATATTGGCCTTTTGGTAAGCCTGGCCTTGGCTACAGGTGTAGCTTCTGGTTTATATCCAGCCTTCTTCATTTCTTCTTTCCGTCCGTTGGAAGTGCTGCAAGGCCGCTTGCTACAAAACACCAAAGGTGGCGGACTCCGAAACGTTTTGGTGATTGGCCAGTTCGCTATCTCGATCTTTTTGATTGTAGCGACGATCCTCATTTATCAACAGCTTCGCTACACCCAGAATAAAGCATTAGGCTTCAGTAAAGAGAGCCTTATCACCTTACAGAATACCGGTGGCCTGACGCCTCAACAATCGGAGACTTTCCTTAATCAGATGCAAGACCTACCCGGAGTGGTAGCAGCCAGTGGCTGTAGTGCCGTCCCGGGGCAGTTTTATTTCGGTATTTCCTTTAAGCCACCAGGCGCGGATGAGATGACCACTGGTAGCGGACTAGTAGTAGGGGAGCAGTACGTAAACTGTATGCAGATGGATCTAGTAGCAGGTCGTGAATTCTCTACTGACTTTGCCGATTCACTATCACTGATTGTCAATGAAGCAGCCGTTCGTGAAATGGGGCTTGATGATCCGATCGGTCAACGGCTCACTACCTCTGATGGTTGGTTAAACCCTGATCCGGATAACCCAGCAGTGTACCGCATCGTTGGCGTGCTGCAGGATTATCATTTCCAATCCTTACACCACGATATCTCTCCGCTCTTCCTGGTACATGCAGACCGAGGAGGTGGCGCCGGAGTTACACCGCAAATTTCGGTGCGTTTAGGCGCTGGAAACCCGCAAGGAACTCTAACGCAGATAGAAGGCTTGTGGCGTCAGCATCAACCTGATGTGCCATTGTCTTATCTCTTTATGGACCGCGAGTGGGCCAAGCTGTATACCCAGGAAGCGACTGCTCGTAAGGTGTTTATCCTCTTCACTGTACTAGCGATTATCATTGCCTGCATGGGATTGTTTGGATTGGCCGCCTATTTGGTGGAGAAACGCCGTAAAGAAATAAGTATCCGCAAGGTATTGGGAGCTTCAACTACCGGAATTGTGCAGCTGCTTTCTAGTGATTTCTTGAAGTTGGTAGTCATCGCGCTGGTCATTGCTTCGCCTTTAGCGTACTACTTCATGGATCAGTGGTTGCAGAACTTCGCCTATCGAATTGGCATTGCCTGGTGGGTGTTCATTGCCGCTGGCGGTTTAGCCCTTTTGATTGCCTTCGTTACGGTAGGCTTACAGAGTATTAAAGCAGCATTAGCCAACCCGGTTAATGCACTGAAGAACGAATAAAATATGCTGATGACCGACTGATGATTGAGATTTAATCACCCACGAAATCTACCCGGATGCATTATTTGAAACTAGCCTTAAGGCACCTACTCAAGCGGCCACTATTCAGTGGACTAAACCTCTTGGGCTTAACGATCAGTATGGCTGGAGCTTTGCTGATTGGCCAGTTCGTATACAGTGAGTTACAGACGGATCAGTTTCTCGCGGAGCCCGATCGCACTTATCGCTTGCTGCGAACTTCGACTATCAATAATGCACCTTACGATATTGGGGTTACATCAGCACCATTTAAGGATGCGCTGCTAACCGATTTCCCACATGAGATTGCCGATGTAGTTCGGGTACGGCCTTTCAATGAGCCCGTACTCCGCGTGGAGAATACGACCTTCTCTAACGAGCAGATCTGTAGTGTAGATTCCAACTTCATAGCCTTCTTTGGCTTGTCTCTACAGAGAGGACAAGCATCTACCGCCTTGAATCAACCTAGCACGGCGGTTATTACTCCGGCTGCTGCCGAACGCTTTTTTGGACCTAATGTCGATCCGTTGGGAGAGACTTTCCAAATTGGCACCTCTGATCCGTTTACGGTAACGGGGATTATCGCGCCGCTACCGGGCAATAGCCACCTGGAATTTGATGTGCTGGTATCTATCAATACCTACAGCAGCAGTGCCTGGTGGTCTGAATGGTGGTGGAACAGCTTGGGCACCTATGTGAAATTACAACCTGGGGTCCAAGCCAGTGTATTGGCACCACAACTGCCGGGTTTCATGGATAAGTACTTCGGTGATGATTTCGAAGCCAATGGCAATCGAATTGACTTGAAACTAGAAGCAGTTACAGATACCTATTTTGCTGCAGATACCCGCTACGATTTCGTGCGCCACGGTAACTATCGCATGGTGCAAATATTTGCGGTGGTAGCGCTATTGCTATTGGGCATCGGTTGTGCTAATTATATCAACCTGACCACTGCTCGTACTTCGGAGCGTTTGCAGACCATTTCTGTTATGCGCACGCTAGGAGCAAAACGCCAACAAATTCATTGGCAATTGCTTCTGGAAGGCGGCTCGCTAGCGGTACTCAGTACGATACTAGCCATTTTGCTTAGTCTGCTGGTGTCTGATCGGTTTGCTACCTATTTCGATTTCCAAATTCCAGTCACTTTCTCCATTAGTGGATGGATTCTAGCAGGCGTTCTAGGCTGCGGCCTCATGATTTTGTTGGGCGCCTGGTTCCCAGCAAGCTATTTGAGTCGAATGAAGGTGCAGGCTGGTCTAGTGGCCGATCAGCGACGTACAGGTCTGCTCCGACGAGGGCTGGTTACAGCGCAGTTTGTACTATCGATAGCCCTCATCTGTAGCACTTTATTGATCCGTGATCAACTGGCGTACCTGCAGGAAAAACCACTAGGGTTTGACTCCGAAGGAATACTCACCGCTCCGGCTTACAATAATGATGTCTATGATCAACGTACTCGTTTGGCCAACTACTTGCGGGATCAGCAGAGTATTCGATCGGTTAGCTATGCGTCGGGCCTGCCAGGCGGTTTTTATGATGCCACGACCTTAGCAGTCGAAGGGTTTGATAATACTGTACGTATGCGTACGCTCTTCACGACGGGAGATTATCTGGATGCATTGGATATCTCCATTGTAGCAGGGCGCAACTTCGATTCCATGCTGGCCAGCGATTCTACAGAAGCAGCCATCATCAATGAAAGAGGCGTAACGGAGCTTGGCTTAACTGCCGAAACAGCTCTGGGGCGTTCACTGACGCTAACTATGTTTGACAGTATTCCCAAGCGAATCATTGGAGTAGTTGAAGACTACCATTTTACCAGCTTGCATGCTGCTATAGAACCACTAGTCATCACCTATTCTGACTGGCCCGGCATTTTGACCATCGAAGCAGAAGAAGGACAGTCGGCAGAGGCCTTACTGGCGCTTCGCCAAACTTGGGATCGATTCTCTCCTAACTATCCACTGAGCTATGCCTATCTGGATGATGATTTGAGAGATTTGTATTCGGAAGAACAACAAACCAGTCGTCTGCTCAGCTTTTTCGCCTATCTGGCCATTTTCGTTTCCTGCTTGGGCATTTTCGGTTTATCCGCGTTTGCGGTAGCGAAAAGAATGCGCGAAATCAGTATCCGAAAAGTACTGGGTGCGTCTGCGCATCATTTGCTGGGGTTGCTACTCACAGATTTTGTTGGCCCCATCATTATTGCACTACTACTCGCGGTACCCATTGCCTGGTTTTTCATCGACCGCTGGTTAGACACCGTTGCCTACCATGCTTCTATCAGTTGGACGGTCTTCTTAATAGGCGGAGCATTAGCATTGATTTTGGCCCTTTGCACCGTGAGTGTACAGAGCTTCCGTGCATTGGGAATGAATCCAGCTGAGCACTTACGAAAGGAGTAGTATAGCCTTTATTGTTTTCCACTTTCACCTGACAAAAACAGAAACCTATGTTATCCACAAACATCAGAATCGCGTTTCGGCATTTACGCAACAACAAGTTCTTTACTGCCCTGAATATCCTAGGCTTGGCCCTAGGTTTGGCAGTAGCAATGATCATTGGCTTGTGGTTGCGAGATGAGCTTTCTCACAACAAGTATTACACCAACTACGATCGCATCGTAAACGTCATGCAAAACAACACTTTTGATGGCGTAGTAGAAACCTGGTGGAGCCAACCCAAACAAACGGCTCCAGCGCTACGAGATAATTACGGTAGCCACTTTGAGCATGTCGTACTCAGTTCCTGGAATAACACCCATACGCTAAAGGAAGGGGAGAATCTAATCAACTTCAGTGGTGTTTTTGCGGAGGCTGCCCTACCGCATATGTTGGAGCTGAAGATGCTTGCTGGTACACGTTCTGGCCTGGATGACCCTTATTCTATTCTGATATCAGAACGCACCGCAGAGACACTTTTTGGAACGATTGATGCAACCGATGAAGTGCTGACGCTGAATGAAGAAACAGAAGTCAAAATTGCCGGTGTTTACGAACATCCACCAGAAAATGCAGCCTACTATGGCACTGAGTTCTTTGGCAGCTGGGAGCTGTACAAGCAAGACCTACCGGAATGGTTAAGTTGGGGTAACAGCTGGTTTCGCGTGGTAGCCCAACTAAAAGAAGGAGAGGATGTAGCGGAAGTATCTAACCTGATCAAGGATGTAAAAAAAGACCTGATGGCGGAGGACGAAGGTCTGCGCTTTAATCCACAAATCTTTTTGCACCCGATGACCGACTGGCGGTTGTATTCTGATTTTGAAAACGGAATTAGCGCTGGTGGCCGTATCACTTACGTGCGTTCGTTTGCCATTATTGGCTTGGTTGTGCTCTTGTTAGCCTGTATCAATTTTATGAACCTCAGTACAGCGCGTTCCGAAAAACGTGCGCGTGAGGTAGGCATTCGTAAGACGATGGGCTCTCGCCGCGGACAATTGATAAGCCAGTTCTACAGTGAGTCTTTGCTTTTGACCGTTGCTGGTGCGGGAATTGCTATAGCCTTGGTTTGGGCCTTACTGCCGGCGTTCAATGAGATTTCGGACAAGGAGGTGGTAATGCCTTTCGATAATGTGATGTTTTGGTTGACGCTTGGTGGCTTTTGCCTCCTGACCGGGCTGTTGGCTGGTAGCTATCCCGCCTTGTATCTGTCGTCCTTTAGACCCGTTAGTGCCTTGAAAGGTGGTCGTAAAGTTGGAGCAATTAAGAACCGTCCTCGCCAGGCTTTGGTGGTCGTTCAATTTGCCGTTTCCATTGTCCTTATCATCGCTACAATGGTGGTATTCCAACAGACCCAGTTTGCTAAGGATCGCCCTATTGGCTTCAACCGGGAAGGAGTTATTGGTCTGCCTTTACGTAGTCCACAAATCAGCGATAGATTTACCAGTTTCCGCGAAGAATTGTTGGCTACTGGAATGGTAGAAGAGGCGGCTAAAGCAGAGGCCTCTATTACTTCGACTTATATCACAAATAGTGGCTTTGATTGGGAAGGCAAACCAGATGAGTTTCAAGATGAATTCGTGACGCTACGCGTTACGGAAGAATTTGGAGAGGTGATCGGCTGGAATATCATTCAGGGGCGTGACTTCTCACGAGAGTTCGCAACGGACTCCCTCGCTTTTGTGATCAACGAAGCAGCTGTTGATTACTTTGGTTTTGATGATCCTATTGGTCAGCAGATCGATTGGGGAGACAACGAGATCTATACTATAATTGGTGTCGTGCAAGATATGGTGACCCAGTCGCCGTATACGCCCGTCAAGCAAACGATGTTCTTTATTGATCCGGATCGCTCTCATCATAGCCTGATTAAGCTGAAAGGAGGTGCTAATACCAGTGCAGCCTTAGCAGCGGTAGAGGGTGTCTACTCCAAGTTTGACCCCGTCAATCCTTTTGATTACCAGTTTGTAGATCAGCAGCACGCTCAGAAGTTTGAAGAAGAGGATCAGCTTGGAAAACTAGGAGGGTTCTTTACCCTACTCGCCATTTTCATTAGCTGTTTGGGGCTATTCGGCATGGCCGCTTATGTTGCCGAGCAACGTTCTCGGGAGATTGGTATTCGTAAGGTATTGGGAGCAACAATTTCCAGTATTGTCGGCCTCATCTCCTCCGACTTCATTAAGCTGGTATTGATCTCCATGCTGCTGGCCTGCCCTGTTGCTTACCTGATCATGCAAGGCTGGTTGGAGAATTTCGCTTATCGAATTGACCTAGCCTGGTGGACTTTTGTAGTGGCCGGCGGACTGGCCCTTTCCATTGCCTTTGTTACAGTAGGCCTACAAAGCCTCAAAGCGGCGATCGCCAATCCGGTCGAGGCACTCAAGAATGAATAGAAACCGCACTTTAAATTTTGGTGCAGCACTAACTGATTTATTAGTAACCATAAATACCTTACACCATGTCTCACATTGCTATACCCATCCCCAAAGGCAAGGGGAAACAGGAAATTGAAGTAGAGATCACCATCAACGGTGAAAAACAACAGGTGCACTACAAAGTAGAGCTCTTCTACTGGGAAGAGTGTGAGATACCTACCGTGAACCGGGTTGAGTGTATCCGCAATCTGCTCAATGATTATGATGAGGATTGGGCCCTGTATTACATCGGAGAACCTAATGAAGAGTTTATTCCGATCACCTTCATCCGCAAAGAGGATTGGGAGCGTAAGCGCCGCTTGAAACTTGCGGACTTGTAGCGCCACCCCACACCGAGACTGTTGACCAAAATCAAAAGCTATAATCATGCATAAGCTAAAAATCGCTCTTCGCTATCTGCGTAAAAACCGCCTTACCACCAGTCTGAATGTTCTGGGCTTGGCGGTGGGAATAGCAACCTTCCTTTTGATCCAGAACCACGTCAATTTTGAGCGTAGTTATGATCAGTTTTACGCAAATTCAGAGGAGGTTTTTCGTCTAAATACGCTCTGGGGATTTGAGGGTGAGGAAGAGCGCTACGCTACCACACCACCACCGCTAGCGGATGTCGTCCGTGAGCAAATCCCAGAGGTAGAAGCAATCTGCCGGGTGTTTTACTGGTCAGACTACACCATGCGTGCGGACAATGATCACGAGCGCGTCTTCCGGGAGACGAATGCTTATGCTGCTGATGAAGACTTCTTTAAGGTGCTGGATTACGGTCTACTGGCAGGTGACCCTGAAACGGCACTCAAGGAGCCGGCTTCCGTGGTGCTTCCTAAGTCTGCAGCGATTCGCTACTTCGGAGAAGAGGCCTTTGAGAAAGGCGAAATTCTTGGTCGTCAGCTTTTGGGTGGAAAGGATGCTGGTACTCCTTGGAACATTACGGGTATCATGGAAGACCAGCCAGAAAACTCCCATCTGCAGTTCGAAATGCTTGTGAGCTCCATTAGCTACCCCGACGATTTGTACCGCAACCAGGTTTGGAGCTGGAATATCATGCATACCTACCTGCGCACCAAGGCCAATAGCGGTGCTGATAAAGATCGCTTGCAAGCAAAGTTGAAGCAAATTGCAGAGGAGTATACGCTAGCTAATATGTCGTTTGCAGAAGCAAATCCAGAGCAACTAGCAACTGTGGATTTTGACTACCCACTGCAAGCTGTTACCGACATTCACCTTACTTCCAACTACCTGCGCGAAATGAGGCCCAATGGTAATGCCACCTACGTGAAACTCTTCCTTTGGGCGGCTTACCTGGTACTCTTTATGGCCGTTATCAACTTCATTAATCTAGCAACTGCCCAAGCTACACGCCGCGCTACGGAAACTGGTGTGCGCAAGATTATGGGCGCTAGCTACGGTAGCTTAGTTCGTCAGCATCTAACGGAGTCGCTGCTGACTGGAGTATTGGCTGGATTATTTGCACTGGTACTGGTTACGACTTGGGACCAAGTGGCTACTACTTGGATGGGTAGGACGGCGGATATGGCCCGTTATTCGGAACCTGAATTCCTACTGCAGTTGGCCGGCTTAAGTGTATTGACAGGACTGCTGGCCGGGCTTTACCCAGCTATTTATCTGAGTCGTTTTGCCTCTGCGGAGGTTCTCCGTGGGCGTCAGATGAAATTTGTCTCTGATCGCGGCCTGCGCAATGGTCTTCTAGTGTTCCAGCTAGGATTATCCATGCTGCTCATTGCCGGGAGTTGGACGATCTACCAGCAGGTCAAGTATTTTCAAGATAAAGAACTCGGTTTTGCGAAAAACAACCTCTTGATCATTGAGAATGACCGGGAGATTGATGAGCGGAAAGACGCCTTTAAAACAGAATTAGAAACCCATCCTGGCATTGCTACAGCCGGATTCTCTAATGGCCTACCGGGACAGACCCGCTACCAGATGCGCAATTTCCGTCCGGAAGGGCAGGAAGATGGTACTGGCCTGAATTGGATACTCGCAGACGATAGCTTCCTGCCAACACTTGATGTGGAAATGATTGCGGGCCGCAACTTCCAGGCTCGTAGTAGCCGCGATAGTTTGGGGATCATCCTCAACGAAGCAGGGGTGAGGGAGCTGAATCTGGAAAACCCGATTGGCCATATGTTGATCAAAAATGAGGGGCGTGATGATGAAGAGCGTTTGCAAGTGATTGGTGTGGTGAAGGACTTTCATCTACAGTCTTTGCACGATGAAATCCCGCCGCTTGGTTTTTGCTATTTCAAAGATTTCGTCTTCAAAGACTATATCAGCGTGCGCCTTACTGGTGATGATGTTAGTGGTGCGCTTGCCCATGTGGAAAGTCGCTGGGAAGCCTTTGAGCCGGGGGTGCCATTGCGGTACAGCTTCCTGGATGAGGACTACAATCAGCTGTTTGCTTCGGAGGTGCAGCTGAGCCGCTTGTTTAGCGTGTTTACAGCCTTGGCTATGCTGATTGCTGGTCTGGGGCTATTCGGCCTGATCAGCTTGTTGCTAGCGGAGCGGGTGAAAGAGATTGGTGTGCGCAAGGTCTTGGGGGCCTCGCTCAGTCAAATTGTACTCTTGCTAAGTAGGCAGTTTCTCTGGTTAATGGTCATTGCTTTTGTGATCGCTGCGCCTCTGGTTTGGTACGGTAGTACCCAATGGCTACAAAACTTTGCTTATGCCATTGACTATGGACCAGGATCGATCTTGCTGGCTGCTGGCGGCATCTTCCTATTGGGCATGTTGACAGTGGGAGTAAGAGCATTACGGGCGGCATCGGCAAACCCTGTCCAAGCACTAAAGAATAATGAATAAGACGACTCTTGGTGAGTCAAGCCTAGCCCATTAATACACTATCTGATTTGATTTAAACTTGTAAAAATCACGCGACAATGATCCATCTAAAACTAGCTTGGCGCCAATTGCGCAAGCATCGCTTTTTTACCCTGCTCAATGTACTCGGACTTACAGTGGGGCTTGCTGCTGCTGTGGCATTATTCCTGTATGTACAGAAGGAGAATTCTTTTGACGCCTATCACCAGCATGCGGATCGTATTGTACGAGTCAATCTAGCAGTCGAATATGATGGTGATTCTGAGCAGTGGGCGACTGCCCCCAATATTACTGGACCTGCTCTGGTAGAAGAAATTCCGGAAGTGCAGGAGTATGTCCGTTTTCTACATCACAACTTCGGTCGTACAGCATCCGTTGCCTATGGTGAGAAACGACTGAAGGAAGAAATGTTGTTCTGGGCGGATTCTACCCTGACTACCGTTTTTGATATTCCAGTTGTTAAGGGTGATGCCCTTACTCCTTTGGAGCGACCCGGGACGATAATGATTGACACCGAAACTGCTGCAAGGATATTTGGTCAAGCTGATCCTATCGGAAAACAAATTCTGGTGGATAACGAGCTAAGCCTTGAAGTGACAGCCGTATTTACCGCTATGCCAGATAATTCTTCCTGGCAACCCAATATGATAGGGGCCATAAGTTCATTAGGATGGGCGTACCGCCGGCTTTATTGGAGTAATGCCAGTTTTGAGACCTTTTTGCTCATGCAGCCTAATCATGATATTGCCAGCTTAGACCGCAAGATGAAGGCTGTTCTCGATGGTGCTATTGATCCGGAGGAACAATGGTTTAGTCTTTTTGCGCAGCCATTGACGGAGGTGCACTTGTATTCAGAAAATATCGTGCAGGGTTACACGAGTGAATTGGGTAATGCTAAGCAGGTAAGAATGATCGGTGTCTTGGCATTGGTACTGTTGCTGTTGGCTTGCTTCAATTATATAAACCTCACTACAGCACGTTCACAGCAACGTCTCCGAGAGGTAGGCATCAGTAAGGCGGTTGGAGCAAGTAGTAGACACATGATAGGTCGTTTTCTGACCGAAACAGCACTGTTGACTGGTGTCTCTATTGTTTTTGCATTGGCTCTTGTTAGTTGGCTTTCGCCTCAACTATCAGCACTGACTAAGCGCGACCTAGATTGGTGGCAACTTATGGATGGTAATCTCTGGTTGAGTATTCCCATTACCTGGACCATTGTGACCCTTGTCGCTGGTTTGTATCCTGCATTGGCCATGGGCAGTACCAGCGCTAAACAACTGCTAAGTCCTGAATTTCAAAGTCGAAATCGCCAGGGACTATTACGGAGAAGTTTGGTGATTGGGCAATTTGTTGTGTGTATAGCCTTGATCGCTGGAGCGCTGATTTGCCGTGAGCAAATTTCCTTTTTAGGTCAGAAAAAACTTGGTTACGGTGCCGATGCAGTTATTGCAATTAACCTGGCCGGGTCTTCAAATGAGTCAGCAAAGAACAGCTTAGTACAGGCGGTGCTGGCGCATCGAGATGTAACGAATGTTTCGCGAGCGCAGGCTTTCCCTGGCATAGGTACAAGTGGGTATTCACTCATCAACCCAGACCAACCGAATATTCCTCATCCCGCTGCTGCCAACCGCATTGAACCCGGAGTAGAGGAGCTACTGGATTTGGAATTAGTAGCCGGTCAATTCATGGGGCCTAAGGCAGAAGGGGACACCGTAGTGGAACTCGTAGTAAATGAACATTTTGTAAGCATCTTGGACTGGTCACCAGAGGAAGCTATTGGCCGTAGTCCGGATCAATTGTTCGGCACTGCTACTCGAATTACTGGAGTGGTGAAAGACTTCCATTTTGAATCGCTTCACTATCCGATCACGGCCTATGCTATGCACAATGATGATGGACGAGGCCAACCTAATTTCCTCCTGGCACGCGTACGTCCACAGTCGCTAGAGAATATCCTGCCAGAGTTGCAAACTCTTTTTGACCGACATTTGCCAGAGGCAGCTTTTGACTATACATTTATAGATCAGACGGTAGAGAGTTTTTACGAAAGTGAAACCCGTCTATCCCGGGTAGTCTGGTTATTCACCTTGCTTACCATCTTTATTTCGGCCTTGGGTCTTCTGGGGCTAGCTACCTTCGCCGCGGCTCAACGCACCAAGGAGATCAGTATTCGTAAGGTGCTAGGCGCTAGTGTGGGGGGTATTGTGATGTTGCTTTCTCGTGAATTCTTAGTCATGGTACTTGTGGCCACTGTTCTGGCGGTGCCTTTAGGTTGGTGGGCAATGCAGCAATGGCTCGGAAACTTCGCCTACCGAATTGATATCAGTTGGTGGTTTTTTGGGTTGGCTGGTGGCCTGGCCTTGCTGGTGGCCCTCCTCACCATTGCCGGACAAAGCTGGCGAGCGGCAACGCGCAACCCAGTAGACGCGCTTCGCAATGAGTAAAATACGCTAAGTGCCTATTTGTGAGGTGTTTCGAGTATGGCGCTCGACGAATTCTTAGCCATACGCTACACTTACGCAAGCCCGGCCTACAGTGGCAAAAGCGGTGCATAAATCTGCAAGTTTAGATAGTAGTTTTGAAGTATTCCTTCACACACTAAACCACAGAATTATGCGCCGCTTACTGTTCTTATTGTGCCTATTGATTTGCATCATTTTGTTCTTTGCTAGCTGCCAGCGGGAAACTACCCTTAATCACCCTGAGCAGCTTATGGGAGCCAACTTCAGTGACGTACGTCTTGGAGATGGCGTACCACTCAGTTTGCAGTTGGCCATTTACTGGCAGGCAGAAGATACCGACGCCGGTCCTGCCCGGCCAGATACCATGCTCAGTGATCTACTCCGTGCCCGTGGGGTGGAAATCGCTAGGCGAGTAGCCAATACTTATCCAGAGGTCGATTCCGTATTCAGTACTCAGCGAGAGAACTTCATTGCTGATATCAAAGAAAGCTTACTTCTCGAACTACCCGCTCCCGACCTAATCGTCAAGGATGTCATTGTACGTAATGTACAGTTCCCTGCGGCCTTTACTACGGCCCTCGAAGACATTGGCCTGCAAGACCTTCGTGAAGAACAGATTAATAAACAAAATGAGTTGGATGTGGCAAGAGCTGCAGCCCAGGAGAAGAAAGCCCAGGCGGACGGACTAGTTGCCATTGCGCAAGCCGAAGCTGAAGGCCGCTTACAAGCGATCCAGGCACGTACAGAAAGTAATCGACGCAAAAGTGAATTGGCCCGAGCAGAGACTGCAGCGGCGGTGGCACGTACTCAGGCTTCGGCCGAAGCAGATCGGTTGCGTCAACTCAAGGCAGTGGAGGTTGAAAAACAACGGGAAATCGAGATGATTGCGGTGGAAAAACAGCGCGAATTGGACAAGGTGGCACTACAGCAACAATTGGAGCTTGCACGCTTGTGTCAGGAGAATCCTACCTACGCATCCTTCTTAGTGAATAAAGAGCTGGCTGGAAATGTAGAGATTGCCGTTTTGCCCACAGGAACGGACGCCAATGTATTTGGTGGCTTATTTGATTCTCGCCTACCCGGTAAAAATGATAATTAAGTTGTTGTTTTCATAAATAGCGGCGGACCATTCTCGGCTGGCTAATAGCCTGGAAGAAAGGGAGTTGATGGTGTCCACCCATCGCTCCCTCCGCTTTTTTGATAATAGAAGAGTGTATTTACCCCGTCACATTTTTTAGGCAGCTCCTTTGGGAAGCCAAGCGATTTATACTACCTTTCTTATGTTTAATTATTCGTCCCCATGATGGCGGTTACGGCCGTCCTAAAACTGTACTTTGTTGTACCGCAGTCTATATCGTATTATGAATTGCGACCATTGGTGCAATAGCGGTAAGCTCTTTCTCATTATTCTCCTCGGAACGCTCCTTGGAGCACCTTCCTTGGTATCGGCACAGTCTTCCACTATTCAGGATGTAGAATTTGTGGATTCTCTTACTTATAGAGCTTGGAAAATAAAGAATACGGAGCCTGATAGTGCGCGGCAGCTCTCACATGCTTCGATTGACCTATCGGAAGAGATCGAGTACGATAGAGGACGGGCAGATGCGCTCCATATCCTAGGGCTACTCGAGTGGACAGAAGGGGATATGGCACAAGCTCTCACCTACTATCTGGACGCCCTACAGGTGCGGGAAAGTATCAATGACTCCTTAGGTTTAGGTCGGTCATTCAATAATATCGGAAACGTCTATTTTCAGTTAGAAGAGTTTGATACAGCGCAAGCTTATTATCAGCGCGGTCTAGTTATTCGCCAGCAACTGGGTGATGTAGCTGGACTGATCTACTCTTATAGCAATCTGGGCGATGTGGCCCTGCAAAAGGAAGAGTTATACACCGCAGAATCTTATTACGTAAGGGCTCGGCAATTGGCCATGCAAGATTCCATCTTTAGCGCATTAGCGCATACGAGTGGACGACTCGCTAATTTGGAACTACACCGGGGGCAAAAGACGGACGCCCAAATTGCCTGGCAGCAAGCTGTTGCCTATGCTGAACGTTCGGATAACCGACGGTTCTTGGCTACCGCGATACAGGAAGCGGTTCGGATGGCCATGTTGAATGAGCAGCTGGAAATTGATCGCCATACGGCCGAAGTGCAGCGGAGTTTAGATCTAGCCAATGAAGTAGGAGCTGTTGATCTACAGGCACAAGCGGCCGTTTTATTGGCGCAGTTGTCAGCAGCAGCAGGTGATGTGAGTAAGGCCTACTTCTATCAAACCCAATATCGACAACTTACAGAGTCTCATATCCAAGACCAGGAAAATAAAGCGGTAACCGCGATCCGAGATCAATACGCAGCAGAACGACTTTCACAGGATCGATTAGCAACAGAGCGTCGTACTACTGCTGAATTGAGCCGAAAGAATACGCGCTTAATTATTGGGTTACTAGGTACCGTAGTATTTTTCTTGAGTGTAGGCATCTTGCTCTATCGTCGTGCGTATCGTCAGCAGACCAATCTGGCGAAGACCCTAGCCCAGCAAAATCAGGAGTTGGATGCACGTTATGGAGATCTGCAAGAGTTTGCTAAGATTGCTTCACATGACCTCAAGGAACCCGTCCGGAATATTGGGGCTTTTGCCAATCTGATAGAACGGCGCTACGCTGTACAGTTAGATGACGATGGCATGGATTATCTGGAGTACATTCTTAAGAGTGCGCGCCAGATGAATAACCTTCTGGATGACCTGCTGACCTTTAGCAATATACCTCGCTATGAACAGGATGCTCTGGAGCCTACTGCTATCCACGAGATTGTTGGCGAGGTCGTAGCGGATAAGAAAAAAGAATACGGCGCCTTCCGGTTTGTAGGCACGGCCTTGCCAATGGTACAAGCTTATCCGGAATTGATCCGCATTTTATTGGATCAGCTCATTGACAACAGCCTCAAGTTCAATACCGCTGAGCTTTGCCACTTAGAGATCGGCTACAGCAGAGTCAATAATGAACACCTATTCTGGCTCTCTGACAATGGAGTGGGTATTGCTGAACCCTACCTCGAGCAAATCTTTGATATTTTCCGTCGCTTAGGGCAGCGTGATAATGAAGGTACTGGAATGGGCTTAGCCATCTGCAAGCGGATCATTGAAACCCACCGGGGGCGCATCTGGGTAGAGAGTGAGCCGGGCAGGGGGAGCCGCTTTTTCTTCACGATTCCAAGTCATCAAGACGATGATCGGAGCCTGACTTCCGTCAAACGAGTTGAAGGGAACAAGACGATCACAACGCTTGCCAGTTAGTACTAGTCAGTTCGCTATTCGTTGTAGACGGAAAAACGCAGAGGCGTACGTACTATTTGCCTAAAGCATCAAGAATAAGAAGGGATAAAAAACAGGTAGACGCGGACACGCCCTACGGCATTGCCCGCGTCTATTAAAGAAGAGATGCTGAAAAGCTATGTGAATTCAAATAGCTTCTTACTTCAAGAAGCTGAAGTTTTCAGCGTATTCGAGCATCTGCTTAGTGAAGTCATCTGGGTATTCTACCCGAACATCAGTGATGTTGCCATCATCGTCCGTTTCCGCAACCAGGCGTGGGTTGATGAAGCCACCGTAAGGCGGAATGTTCAACTTCTCACTACGTGCCAATACTTCGTCATGGATGGCACGGTTTACCTGCACACCGTAACCTTCGATGAGGGCTTTGCCGCCTTCATAGTCTCCCTGACTCTTGACGCGTTGTACTTCCTTCAAGAGTTCGCCAAAGAGGGTGCGTAGGGCATCATAGTCCTTGATTTCGATATAAGTCTTACCATCAATTACAGGCATTTCTACGGCTCCGTTTGCGAGTGCTCTTTCCGTCACCCAACTAGCTACCATTTGGCGGTTACGCATGTGTGCTTGCTGGATATTCTCGCCAGGAATGATCCGGCGTAGCTGTAGCATTAGGCCATTGCGTAGGTAGTTGTCATAAGCTGCCTTACCAACTTCGTCCGTAGTGAGTAGCCCTAGATCCAATAATTTAGAATCCGTGATGTAATACAGCGCGAAGAGGTCTGCGCGTGCCTCCTCCAATGGTGATGCGTAATTCTTCAGGGCATCAGGCGCTACACCATCTTCTAGTCGACCAGAAGCATGGCCAAGTACCTCATGCAGAGCCGTCATCATCTTGCCAGCAAGCTGGCCATGTTCTGCTGCACGTGCTTTTTCATCCTCATCGTGAGAAAACTCCTCTGTCAGCCCTGGGCCGTTCGCTTGTGCATAGCCATTACTGATATTACCAAGACTCACCGACTTAGATCCGTGCTTAGCGCGAATCCAGTTGGCATTAGGCAAGTTCACCCCAATTGGTGTGGACGGGCTAGCATCCCCAGCTTCACCAGCCACGGTTACTACTTTGTAGCTGATACCCGTTACAGTTGGTTTACGGTGTTCTGGTTGTACTGGGCTGTTGTCCTCAAACCACTGTGCATTTTCTGCAACCACAGCCATACGAGCAGAAGCATCGAAATCATCGATCTCAACGATAGTCTCATAGCTTCCTTTTAGGCCCATCGGGTCTAGGTATACCTCAATGAAGGAATTGATATAATCAATGTCGCCTTCGGTGGCTTCCACCCATGCAATATTGTACGCATCCCAAGTCTCGAGGTCGCCAGTCTTGTAATAATCAATCAAGAGACCGAGAGCTTTTGCTTGTGGCTCATTTTCGGCTACTGTAACGGCTTTTTCTAACCAACCAATGATCTCTTGAATAGCTGCTCCGTAGAGTCCGTCGGCTTTGTATACTTGCTCGTATAGCTCGCCATTTTCGTTGCGGGCTACGCGGCTATTGAGTCCAAAGCTGATAGGCTCATCACCTGCACCTTCTTTCATTTTGTCATAGAAGGCTTCTACTTCTGCTTGAGTAATGTCAGGGGCATAAAAATTTACGGCGGAAGCCATAACAAGGTCATCGCCTTCCTGAGCTACCTTTTTGGCATCCATCGCTGGATCAAAAATAGCTTGTACTGCTTCTGGGCTTAGGCTTGCACCTACACCAGCCATCAGACTCTCTAGGTACTCTTGGGAGAAACCAGGGACAAACTTGTCGTTTGAATAGTGGTGGTGAATACCGCTGGCAAACCAAACTTCCTTGGCGTATAACGTAAAGGCATCCCAGTCCTCACCTTCACGTACACCATCATACTTGGCCATAATGGCGTCGATAACACCACGAATTTCCAAGTTGTGGCGATAGTTCTGGTCATAGATGATATCTCGACCTGATAGCCCCGCCTGAGTCAGATAGTAAACCAGTTTCTTCTGATCTAATGAAAGCTTATCAAAGCCTGGTACCTGATAGCGAATAATACTTTTATCCGCAAAACTTTCAGGGCTCCACACAAAATCATCGGCTTGTATAGTTTCCTCTGCTGGCGTTTCTACTACATCTTGCTCTGGAGTTGGCTGGCAAGCTAATAGAATAGAAAGCGGGAACAACAAAAGGTATTTTTTCATATTGTACTTTTTGTGGTGGTTTAGAATAGTTTATGACCTTAAATGTACGGAAAACCCACCACGGGCCAGTGCTCAAAGGGAGCCTTATGGGTATCGCAAGAAATATTTTGGGGACTTCGCTTCCCGCCTAAGGGCGTAGCGCCAGGCTATCCAGGCGCTCCTGTCGTCGGCCTTCCTATCCTTAGCCCTTGCCCGCTCCGCGCGCCGAGCTCATCGCAAGCGATTCGCGATAGGGTAGGGCATATTTTCTTGCGATGGCCAGGATGAGGGGTAATGCTGCTTCCTCGAAAAAGACGTTGGATTATCCCACCAGAATAGAATAGCTTTCCGCTAATACCCACCACACCGCATAAGTTGCCGCTACAATCAGCCCAAGAACGATAAGGAGTATAAAGATTACCACCGGCCAGGCACTGCCATCATGTTCGCCCTCCACGTAGTGCTCCTGTAAGAGTTCCAAGTTTCTGCGATTAGCTCGGTAGGCAAGATCGAAGATGTCTCCTAGTATTGGTACGGTACCAACTATAGCATCAATGAGGATATTCCAGAGCATCTTGAGGATTACCATGCCACTGGCTCCCTTACGAGCCATTACAGTGACCAAAAGGCCACTAATACTCAGCGAAGCGATATCTCCAATACCCGGCATCAGGCCAATGAGGAAATCGAGGCCAAATCGGATGTCAGTGCCTGGAATACGGAAGCGATTATCTAGTAATTGCGTGGCGGTATCGAGCCATTTTAATTCCGAGGAAATTGTTTTGGTATCCTGTTCCATCAAGTTGGTATAGTAGGAGGTGTTGTTTAGAATTGTAGCACAAATCTAATACATCGTGCCAACAGTAAGACCGATACGGGACAATACCCGTATCGGTCTTAAAAGATTATCTCAGATGAGCCACTGGTTATGGAAGAACCACCAGCGATTTAGTTTGCAATTGATTACCCTCAATCAATATGACTTTATATACACCTTGTTGTAGGCTAGTTAAATCCAGATCGAGATATTGATTGTCATTTTCAATGGCAGTTCGGAATACCTCTCTGCCCAGCTGATCCGTAATGAGTAAGGTGTTTGCGCGGTGGTTCTCACTCAACCACAGTGTGAAGCGGTCCTTGCCAGGGTTCGGGTAAACGGACCATTCAGTACCATCACTAGCTATTTTCGCGGTCACCATATCGCTGTACTCATAGGTGCCATCAACATCCATCATCTTTAATCGGTAGGTGTAGTTGACGCCAGATTGAACGGCTTTATCCACATAGCCGTAGCGGTTTTCATCCAGGCAGTTGCCACAGGCCGATTGCTCTGCTAGATCTTTGAAATCAGGGGAGAGTCCGGCCCGGCGTTGAATGATGAATTTATCTACATCTACTTCCAGGGTTGTGAGCCAATCCAGATGGATAGCCTCATCGTTTGGTCTAGCTTTAAAGTCATTCAGCGTGAGCGGAACAGTTGCTGTGGAACTTACAGTTGCTGCCCAGCCATCACTAGCTGAACCATTATTGAAATAGAGGAAGTAGAAACACTCATCCGTCGAGGTGATCATGTTGCTACCGTATGATGTTAATCCTCCCATTCCATTGTCCACGGTTATTTGTGTTCCACTAATATAGTAGTCCCAATCACCAGTGCCGTTAGAGTTGTCCCAGACTTGTAGCACGCCGTTGTTAAATGGACTCATGTTGATAAAGGTGAAATCTAGGACGGTACTGTTACCACTACTGGCACATATTTGCCAGGTTTTAGTGTCAACTCCTGCATCGTTGCTTGCACCTCCTACATCGTAGAAGGTGAAGCCATCTTCTGGCGTAGGACAAGCACTACAGGTGGATCCTCCACAGTCTACGAAGACTTCATCCTGGTTTTGCAATCCGTCACTACAAGTAGGAGCAGTGATACAAGAAATGGTAGCCGCCCATCCGGCAGCTGTTCCCGAGCTATTCGATATAAAACGGAAGCTCATACAATCAGATGTAGAGGTAATAGTGGTGCTACCATCAGAACTGTAACTTCCTCCTCCAGTGGGTTCATAGATAAATGATCTGGTGAGAAGATATTCATCATCTCCTATGCCAGTAGGAGGTGTGCTACCGGACTTTACCAACAAAGCGTCTTCGGCGAAACTCTCTGAGTTAATTCCAATATCAATTGTGGAAAAGGAAAATACCACTACATCCCCAGGGTCTGCTGCACAAAGGGTCCAGGTTTCATTTTCGTTATTACTGTAGTTGCTGCCAGATCCACCTGTGTCAAAGAAGCTTTCACCACAGTCTCCGCAGCCAGCAGCCGGTAGGATAGTAATGGAGTAGTTCATCGTGGCAGGTGTAGGATCTGCTCCGTCTGAATTGGAAGCGGTAAGCGTTACCGTTAATGTTCCGGTACTAGTTACCTCTATCGTTGGATTTTGATCGGTGGAAGAGGTGGGGGTCACCCCCGCACCGCTGAAGCTCCAGGACCAGCCAGTGGGGAAGTTTGTCGATGCATCCGTAAACGTAATTTCGTTCATAGTTGGACAAAACTCGTAAGGGCTAGACGCACTTATAGTAAATGCCGAGTTCGGTGGAGAACCTACTGGACATCCCGTTGGGTAGGTAGGGTTATAGGTTGGTAAGCTACCGCATACGGTGGCTGCTGTTTTGTATGGATTGGTTCCGTGGTTGGCTCCACTGGTAGCAGTGGTGTTCATGAGGTCACTCTGGTCAGAAGTGAACATGTACATGGCCGCATCATTTACGTAGTCCATGTAATTGAAGAAGAAATCTTGCGTACCACAGGTGTTATTAGCCGTTGAGACACAGGTGCCATAGTTGATGGAAGGAGTGCCTCCATTCTCGGTGTCCTGGTCAGGTGTGTCAGGAATGCCGTCTCCATCACTACAGCCTTGGAATATGTGAAGCAATCCAAAGTAGTGGCCCGCTTCGTGGGTGCCGGTACGGCCAAGGTTGTAGGAGCTGCTATTATTTAACGCAATACCTGAAGTACAGGAACTGCCACCGCCGCCAAAGGCTCTAGCAGTAACAAAAAAACCATTACCATCAGGATCTGCTCCGCCGTATAATGGGGCTAATCCCAGTAAGGTGGGGCCGTAACCTGTGGGCGGTACATCGCTTACGAAGATGTTCATATAGCCTGCCCAGGGTGCAGCTCCTGAATCAAATGTATATGTCCCGAAGGTGAAAGCTGACTCTCCATTGGATAATCCACTTCCAGCTGGGTGGTTTTGCGTTGCGAGACAAAACTGAATACAAGTGCCACCAGCTAAGGCATTGGGTGCATATTCCGATGGACAATTGGAAGCGTGGGTGCAATAGGTGGAGATGTCTGAATTGTAGCCACCGAAGTCTTCATTAAGCACCGCGATTTGATTGTCCACTGTACTTTGTATACAGGACATATTAGCATTGGTAATACTACCACTAAAGTGAACCGCTATAGGTATGATAATCGGTGAAGCTCAACTGGGCGTTCGATCCTGAAGCTGTTCTCTGACATGGCGTTGGATAGCACGAAACTTATTGGCGAACACCGGATCTTGCATTTTATGTGCATGGTGCTCATCTGTGGCACATCTTATTGGAACGGTTTCTTGCGCGTAAAGGGAAGCTGAAAATAGAGATAGCACGACAAGGGCTATCATGGTTGATGTCCGGATTTTCATCATTCAAGGGGTGTTAAGTAGATACAGATACTCTAATACAAATTTAAAGCTAACGGAAATAAGAGAGAATTCTATGAGAAACCCTTTATGGAGTGGTGTGAACACCCGAATTTATGGCCTAAGACGAGCATTTAGAGGGGCCAACGAGTGTAAGTGTAATAAGGGAAAGGGCTTGGAATCAAAAAGCCCAGACTTCAACAGCTGTTGAAATCTGGGCTTCCGAAAGCGCCTTTTGAGCGCTAAAATGGACGGATTTACTTGTTGTCCAGCTGCTCGAGTAGGGTATCTACTGCTTTCTGCAACTGCTCATCGCGTCCTTCCGCCTTGCTGTTCGGGCTGTTCTCCAATTGAATGTCTGGTACAGCTGGTCCGAGTTCCATATTCTCGCCGGTAGCTTTTACGTACCAGGCACGGAATGGCATACGTACGAAGCTTCCGTTGATCAGTCCCTGTCCACCAGTGGAAATAACAGCACCAAAGGTTGGCATACCCACCAGTGTTCCATGACCAAGTGTCTTAAACGCATGTGAGAAGATCTCTGCGTTAGAGTAGCTAGTCTGATTACACAATGCGATGCTAGGCTTGGTTAAGGCAGCTTGTGGCAAACGCTCACCATAAGGGTAATTGTTCGCATACTTTGGGTGATTGCCTTCAAGGCGGTCTTCCGCACCACGAGGAACAGTATACGAGTGCTGACGTACATTGAGTACAGTCATTAGCATGTCGGTAGTCCAGCCACCGCCATTGTAGCGTACATCGATTACAATGCCATCTTTACCCAAGCCACTAGCCGTTAGTTCCCGCTCGAAACGCTCGAAACTTGGCCAGTTCATACCTTGGATATGGATATAACCTAGGCGACCACCAGAGTACTCCTCCGTCAGGCGCTTACGCTCAGCAACCCAAGCTTCGTACAGCTCGGTACGCAAGCTGGTAGTAGGGCGGATGACCACCTCGCGGCTGGTACCATCTGTTCCAGTGACATTAAGGAGGGTCCGCTGATCAGCAGTGCCATTTAGCAAATCATAGTAGCTGGTATTGCCACGAACGGCCGCACCATTTACTGCAGTGATGGTTTCGCCAACTGCCAGTTGACTACGCTCACGGTCTGCTGGCGAATTAGGCACAATACGGGTGATGCGTACACCACCTGTTACTGGTTCTACTTCAGCACCGATTAGGCCAGTACGATCACGCTGCGTTTCTTCCGGGTTCGATCCATACATGCCCATGTGGCTGGCATTCAACTGGCCTAGCATGGTATTGAACATGTCGCGGAAGTCTTGCTCCGTGGAAGCTGCCATACATAATGGCTCGTAGTAGGCACGCAGGGCATCCCAATCTTGTCCGTGGAATTGTGGGTCGTAGAATCCGTCGCGGAGTGCCGACCAAGCTTCATTGAATACTTGCTTGCGCTCTTCGTAGTGGTTAACCGCCATTCGAGCAGAGAAGCTCTGTCCTTCTAGTTTCTTGCCATCCGTCTTGATAGTAGCAATAGTACCTCCAGATTTCAAGACGTAAAGCTTCTTGCCATCAGGGCCTAGTGCCATTCGAGAGATACGAACCTTAGGAGCCATTGTCTTTTGCTCCGTTCCATCCCACTTCACACTCATCAAGGCAGATCCACCTGGTGAGCCGTTGCGCCCGCCGTTATTGGTGGTAAAGAAGAAGGTCTCACCATCTTCGCTAATTACTAGATCATCTTCATTTCCTGGCATGCGAGTTACTTGCTCGAGGCGCATGTGGATGTTTGCAAAGTCGATCTGAGTAAGAGAATCTGTTTCCTCTTCCGTTTCGTCTTCATCCCATTCCCAGTCTTGCTTCGTGTTTTGCCAGTCTGACTCACGCAACCAGGCAAACCATAGATCAGAGTCGCCATTGTTACGAATGGAAACAAAACCAAGCTTGCTACCATCGGCACTCCAATAAGGGCGATAATCACCGCGTGGGTGCATACTTACGTTAACTGGCTCGCGACTACCATCAATAGGATGGATATAGATTTCTGAGTTGAAGTCTAAGTCAGAAAGTGAGTAAGCCAGGTAGCGACCATCAGGGCTCCAGCAAATACCACTAGCGGTAGCCCATCCATCCAGCATAACCTTTTCGTTAGAAAGGCCACTCTCAGAAATATCAGCTACAATCAATTGGCCCCGACCACGACGCAGCGCAACTTTGCTGCGATCAGGAGACAGCACAAAGCTGGCCTCTTCGGCACTGGTTTGTGTTAGGCGCTGTGTCCGGTGCTTTAGGCTCCGGTAGATGTCCGATTCATCAGGGTCGGCAGACTGAAGCATGTACAATTCGCGGTTGCCATCGCGATCTGAAAGGAAGACAACAGTGCTATCATTCAACCATTGTCCGTTTCCGTCGCGGTACGCGTGGCGCGTAAGCTGTACACTGCTGCTTTTCTCTTTATCATTAGCCTTTACAAAGAGTTCTCCACGTACACCAAATAGTAGGTAGTCGCCGTTGGGTGAAGCAGTCATTTCAGTAACTCCTCTTGACAGGTTTTTCTGTTCAATAGGGTCAAAGCGATAGTCAGCGGTCACCTGAATGTTCAGTGGTTGAGGACGGCGGTTGCCTTCACGTGCAATGCTAAACAAACCATTGGCACGCTCGAAAACGATTTTGCTACCATCTGCACTTACCGTAAACTCACGTACACCTTCATCTTTGAATTTTGTGATTGCGGTTGTTTCACCGCTCGAAGTACGGCGATAAATGTTGTAGCGGCCAGTTTCAGCGCTTAGATAGTACAGGTTGCCTTTGTTGTCCCAAGCCGGATTGCTTTCCTGGGCATCAGAACTTGCTACCCTTTCGTAGGTGCCATCTTTTCTGTTGTACACCGAAATACTGCGGTTAGCAGGTCCAGTGTATACTTCACGGACAAAACGACAATTACCTTCTACATAGGCGATATACTGCCCATCCGCAGAAGGTGTTGCACGAATTCCAAAGCCGTCCATAATGCGGCTTGGTGTACCACCAGTAGCAGGAATCATAAATACTTCTGCACTACGCTCCACTTCGCGGAACAGGCGACTTGAAGTGAAAATGATGTTGCCATCTTGTGTCCATTGTGGCACATTATCTCCAGCGGAGTGGTAGGTTAGGCGCTGAGGTACTCCACCGGCAGCATCCATTACAAAGATGTCATCGTTGCCGTAGCGGTTCCCCTGGAATGCAATCTTAGTGCCATCAGGGCTCCAGCTCGGTAGACGTTCATAACTTTCATGAATAGTCAAACGACGTGCTACGCCACCATCCGCAGCTACCGTCCAAATATCGCCCTGGTAAGAGAAAGCCAACTGGCTGCCATCGGGGCTAAGTGCCGGGTACCGCAGCAACGGCTCCGACTGGCCCGCAAGCATAAGCGCGCAGAACAAGAGGGCAATGGTCGAGATGTATTTCATTGATAAATTGTATTTGGTGTATGAGTTGGTGAACAATATCCTATAAAATGAGGATTTGGATAGTGCTCAACTATCCAAATCCTTTGTTCTTCTCAATTATTCGCCGGTCCAATTTGGCCAACGACCAGGCGTGTATGGAGCATTATTTAGCTCTAGTTGTTTCTCTAGCGACTCCATCTGCGAGGCAACTTGCTTAAGCTCTTGTAGTACTGGGCCAAATTGCTTGGCAGCGATACGGTACGCATCCAGGTATACTTGAGTAGGTTCGGAAGTTACATCCCACATTCCGTACTCACAACGGCCAATCCGAGAACCGATTGAAGGAGCCGTCTCAAATTGATGACGCGCTAGTGTGCGGTCGCCATTCATTTTTAGACTGATGTCCTGGAGCTGTGTCCGCAACTGGCTGGTCTGTTCCAGGAGCCCTTGAGCCGGTGCAGGCATGTCCTGGATCGCAGTTTGGATATGACGAATGTTACGATTCAATTCTGCACGGATGTTATTGGCCGCACTGAACGCTTTTCGAAGATCAGCCACCTTGCTCACAAACTCGTCGTAAGCTGCCCAGTCGGTAGCAGGGAAAGACGATTGGTTCAAGTGCTTAATTTCGAAACTCACCGGCTCGGTAAGGGTAGTCAATTCGCCATCAACATACTTGCTGAGTACTACACTGTATTCACCCGGGCGTGCCAGATGACCTAGCTCCGCAGAGCCAAAGAGTACATCAGGGGCTGGTGTATAACGGCCTACTACTGGAGCAGGTGTGTCATGACGCATATCCCAGGTAACACGCTTAATGCCTTTAGTAGCAGAGGCCTTCATATGCCGAATAACCTCTCCGTTGCTGTTGCGAATCGTAAACAGGAGGTAAGGCTTTTCCTGACGGTCCTCGGCACGTAGCTCATCAAAGGATGGATAAGCGTCATTTTCTGTTTCCTTTTCGCGCTTCTGGCGTTCTTGTTCCAGCGTGAGAATTGATTCTTTCAGGTGGTAAGTGAATACGGCGCCCGGCTTTGGGTTTGGCGTAGTGAAGTAGCTGCTACCCAAGTGTCCCTTATCTCGCAAGCCAATGTCTGTCCGCTCTACGTAAAGTAGGGCATCCTTAATTGGTAGTATACCGGCATCCTGAGCAAGAAACTCTTCGTTGATCCCTCTTAGTGGAGCATAATTGTCCAGTACGTAGAATCCACGGCCGAAAGTACCTAGTACTAGGTCGGTTTCACGCTTCTGAATTTCCATGTCGCGCACGGCAATAGTCGGTAAGCCTGCCTTGAGCTGTACCCAGTTCGTTCCACCATTAGGGCTGAAGAAGGCACCGAATTCCGTTCCACAGAACAATAGATCAGCCTTTACGTGATCTTCCGCAATCGTGTATACACTACCACGTTCCGGTAGGTCAGACTGGATAGCGGTCCAGGTTTGCCCGGCATCAGTTGTCTTGAAGATATATGGCTTGAAGTCACCAAAACGATGGTGGTTGAAGGCTGCGTAGGCCGTGTTCTTGTCATGCTGAGAAGCAATAATTTGGTGCACATAGCATAGCTCCGGTACGCCAGGGATGTTGTCAATAGCCTGCCAGTTTTGGCCGCCATCCGTGGATACATGAATAAGGCCATCATCAGTGCCTACCCACAGCATGTTTTCGTCCAGACTACTTTCTGCTATGGTTGTCATTTGGCCATAGATGTCGGTCGAGCGGTTCTTCATTACTGCATCCACGCTCCATACTTTGCCCATAACCTCTAGCGTGTTACGGTCTAGCTGACGTGACAGGTCTGGGCTAATCGCTTCCCATGAATGGCCCTGGTCATTTGTGCGGAAGAGTTTGTTGGCACCAAAATAAAGCCGCTTGTTATCGTGGCTCGAAATCAACAGTGGTGCATCCCAGTTCCAACGAAGTGCTGCTTCATCTTTTCCTTCCATTGGCTTGATGTAGTAGTACTCACCGGTACCTCGATCATAGCGACTCAAAGCTCCGTATTGCGCCTGAGCGTAAATGATATTCGGGTTGGTAGGGTCTACTTGCGTTTCGAAACCATCACCCGTTGAGGTTACAAACCAATCGGAGTTAACAATGCCATTCATGCTGGTGGTACGGCTTGGGCCACCTAAACTCAGGTTGTCCTGGGTTCCACCATGAATGTTGTAGAATGGCTCTGCGTTATCGGTAGATACCTTGTAGAACTGGGTGACCGGCAGGTTGGGCTTGAAGTGCCAGGTGCCAGCGTGATCCCAAGTTTCATAAATACCTCCGTCACAACCTACCAACAAGTGGTCGGTATTGTTTGGGTCAATCCACATAGCGTGGTTGTCGATATGCTTGTTGAGTTCTCCCAAGTTGCGGGTAGATTTCCCACCATCATCGCTGATTTGGAAGTAGGTATTTGCAATGTAGAAGCGATCTACATCATGTGGGTCACAAAATACCTCCTGGTAGTAGTTTCCACTGGTGTAGTAGCCGCTACGCTTGCTCCAGCTCGCACCACCATCTTGAGTGCGATAGATACCGCCTTTGCTATCTGGTGCTTCTACTACGGCGTAAAGTACGTCAGGGTTTGCTGGAGAAATGTCTAGACCGATACGGCCGATATCGCCACCTGGCAAGCCACCCTTTAACTGTGTCCAAGTTTCGCCACCATCTGTCGTTTTGTATAGTGCAGTTTCTGGGCCACCGCCAATGTAGGTGAATACCTTACGCTGGCGTTGGTGAAAGGCTGCGTACAATACATTAGGGTTGCGTGGGTCCATGACCAGCTCATTACAGCCTGTATAATCACTCACTGCTTTAACGCAAGTCCAGGTATCTCCACCGTCGGTACTTTTGTATACACCACGTTCGCCACCATCGCTCCATACTGGGCCATAGGCTGCTACCCAAATGATATCCGAATTGGTAGGGTCAACCAGGATGTCTCCGATATGCTCAGAAGTTTTTAGCCCTTTATGAGACCATGTCTTACCACCATCGGTGCTCTTGTACACACCGTCGCCATAGGCAACCGAGCGTTGGTTGTTGTTTTCTCCGGTTCCGACCCACACTGTACTTGGCTGTTGAGGGTCGAGGGTGACAACACCGATCGAGTAGGAACCTTGACGGTCGAAGATTGGCTTAAAGGTAGTACCATGATTTACGGTTTTCCAGACTCCGCCGGAGGCTGTTGCTACATAGTACACATCATGGTTGTCAGGATGGACCGCGAAGTCGGCAATTCGCCCTGAGGTCACTGCTGGACCTACCGACCGGAAACTGAGGGCAGAGTAGGTGCTGGATTTCAGATAAGCTGGTGTTTCTTCTTTCGTTTCTGCTTCTTGATTTTGCCGTTTCTTTTGTGCGCTTAATGGCAGGCAAACGATCAATGCTAAAAGAAGAAGTAGCTGGTTTTTTCGCATTGTGAACATATTGGTGAATTTGGCTTAAAGCTGATGTTTTTCTCACAAAAGCTGCCACCTGCCATCTGTCCAATAGGGGGTTCGTAATCTCCAGGTTTTGCGAAGTTTCAATTTGGCAATCAGACTCCCACCCATCCAAACGTCAAGTAGTCAACTCTTGATGTTCTAGTTTAGAACCGGAAAATAGCGAAAAATGCAGAGGTGGTAAAAGAGTTAGCGCTATGCAAAGGCGAATGCATTACATTCTGCTGCGAACGACAATACTATTTTGAAAATGGGTCAAAACCTAGCGTTCTTCGAACCAAAGCTCAGTTCGTTGTTGTCCGCCTTCCATGTAGTTGAGCGTTATCTCTTCCCCGGGAGCTATATTCCTTAGCGCCACGATATCGATGGAAGTATTTTCGAGGTCCATTTCATAATCGGCATTGGCATCGGAGGCATGATTATAGATGGAACCGAATCCCAATGCAATAGCACTTTGGCCATCCGTTCCCCAGAGGAAGTAGTAGTCGTGGAGGCTGGTCTTATGAACTTGCTTAGTATCCTCTAGAGATAGAACAATGACTGGACATGATTCTATAGGACTACCTGCAGGGATTTCCTGTGCAGTAAATACCCCTCGCCCTTTCTCGGCGGTTTCGCGTACGTATATAAAGGGCAGGCGAGACATAGATGCTTTTAGGTAAAGTTAGCAATCTGAGTGAACATCCAGATCGCGCAGATGCTCGCCTGGGAAAACCGCTAATAAGTAAGATTTAGCCTAAGAAGTGCTGATGCGGCTAGGCTTCTTCCATCTTCACCAGCAACTGACCTTTTTCTACTGCGGCACCTGCTGCAACTTCGATACTAGCCACCTTACCGTCGGAGGCAGCCTTGATGACGTTCTCCATTTTCATGGCCTCGAGGATGAGGATAGGCTGACCAGTGGTGACGGTTTCTCCGTTTTCTACTGAAATCTTAAGTACCAAGCCAGGCATGGGTGCTTTAATGTCTTGGGCACCGTGGTTCTTCTGAGCACTCAGTCCAAGGCGTTCAACCATCTGATCATAAGCATCAGCCAGTTGAATGTTGTAGCGGCTACCATTGATCTTAACGGTAAACTGCTTCTGGCGAAAATTATGTTCTACGAGTTCTGCTCGATACGACCGGCCATTGGCTAGAATGTGGAAGTGACGGTCATCGATGGGAGTGAAGTCGAGATTGTCGATACTGTCGGAGTCAAAACTGAAGGTCTCATTGACCTTGGCACTGATGTTTTCAAGATGCTTCATGGTAGGGCATTAATCTGGCTCAAAAGTACTACATTTGAAGCACATCCTCAGTTGTGAAATTATGCGAAATCTGGGCTACCTCCTTCTATTTATTGTACTTGGAATCATCTTACACCAGTTCCTTGACTGGTATGCTATTGCCATTGCCGGTTTGTTATTTGGCCTTTTGGCGCCGGTGCAATCCGTAGGGCAAGCCTTTGCTTATGGTTTGCTAGCTGGGGTGTTGGTTTGGGGAGGATATAGTGGCCTACTCAACTGGCAGAACGAGGGCCTGTTAGCCAGTAGGTTAGGTGTGGCCATTGGCGGCCTGAGTCAATGGGGGTTGGTAGCGGTCACTGCTGTATTAGGAGGTATATATGCTGCTCTAGGAGCGATTACAGGATATTTGGGGCGTCAGCTCGTTTCGCCCCAGGCCGCTTAAGAAAGGGCAAAATCAGGTTCTCAGTACCACTTTTCTCCATTCAGTAGGACTTTTTGACATTTCAGTCGAAAAATGTGGACGGTATGGCTGTGGTACGGCCATATTTATCACAGAATAAAAAATACGACTGTTATGAAAGCCTGTCATAAATCTTACAAGCACGACGAAAGTAGAGAAGGTAGATTCCGCAAGAGTTTACGGACTTATCTTGGATTTAATTTCGTTATCTTTATACTGATGCTCCTAGGCATGGGCGGCGCAGGTATGTGGAAGCTCAGCGTTATCTGGGGAGCATTCCTGGCCATTCGTGGATATTCCATTTTCGGTAAAGAAGAAAATAACCACGACAACCGTGATGAGGACGACTTGAGCAGTAAGCAGTATGGCCGTCCGAAGCGCCCACAGTGGAAAGACAAAGATTTGGTATAAATCATGATGACCGAAGAACAACGTTATAGACAGGCCCGTCGCTTGGTGAAGAAAAAGAAAGCATTCTATTCGCATTTCTCCACCTATCTGGTGATGGGCGCATTCTTCTTTGTATTAAATATGATGACCAGTCCTGGACACTGGTGGTGGTATTGGCCCATGCTTGGGTGGGGTATTGGTGTAGGTATCCAGTACCTATCCGTTTTCGGTTTACCCGGTAGCGGGGCAGGAAGCAGCGACTGGGAAGCACGTGAGATAGAGAAAGAAATGAATAAAATGCAACCTGAATCCACTCCTGAACGTCTAAACCTAGATGATCATCTAGAGTTGAAGGAGGTCAAAAAAGAGCGTGCAGCCGAACCATCTTATCGCAAAGATGATCTTGTTTAGTCTCAGCTAGTTATCTTAGCTAGACTTTTGTCCTTCAAAGAAATCCCGATAATATGCTACGCAGACGTAAACGTAATGATGAACCAGATTATGTAAGAGCCGCCCGGAAAAAGGTGCGGGCCAAGAAATGGTTCTACCGTCACTTCTCGATTTATGGAGTGATTATCCTTTTCCTTTTTAGTATCAATATGCTGGAAGCCGCCGAGAGTGGTTGGTATGAGATGTGGTTCATGTATCCAGCGCTATCTTGGGGGGTACTTATTGCCCTTCACTATATCTTTGTTTTTGGCCTACCTGGTACTAACGCGGGTACCCGGGAGTGGGAAGAACGCGAATTGGCTCGCGAGATTCAACGGTTAGCTCCTGATATGCCTATAGAGACACCAGTAGCTGCGTTGCCAGCAGAACAGAAATCTGAAAGCTTGAGTATGGATGACCATCTTGAGCTTCGTGAGGTGGATAAGAATAAAGAAAAGAAGAAGAGCCCGGTTTATCGTACAGATGATCTAGTGTAGCTCACAACTTATACAGGCTTATACGACAAGAGCCCACCAACTAGTTTGGTGGGCTCTTGTCCGTTTAGGTTAATGCGTCTTAACGCAAATAGCGCCGCAAAACATCAGATCGATGATCTAGATACGAATCCTGCGGTGCCTCTTGTCGCGCTTCTTCAACCAGCATTAAGGCTTGGCGATAATCACCATTGCGGAAGTGGTAGTCGGAGGCAGCCAGATAAGCGGTCGTAACCCAGGAAATGTAGCTGGGTGGTTTATTGATACGCCGGCTGTGTTTTTTAAACTCCTCCAGGTACTGACCTCCGAGTATATCTTCGTCGGCATTGAAATGGTAGCGAATTCGTTCAGCCTGATAGAACAAATGTCGATCTTGAAAGAGTGGATTCTTACCAAGGAACGGGTACTGTCGTTCGTATTCACTAATTCGTTCTAAACCTTTGGTGTAATCTCGTTCCGCACGTAAGGACCATACCAGCATTCCCGCCAATACATCTTGCACTTCCGACTGATATGGCCGGAGGCTATAAAGACTATCCATAAAGCTCATGACGGCTTCAGTATTACTTTCTCTTGCGTGGTATCGAGCTCTTTGGAGGTAGTACAGCTCTCGTAATTGACCCACTGCTCCTGGGTGGTTGGCAAATTGTTCCTTGTAGGCAAAGTAGGTAGAGTCGATCTGCCAACTACTAAGCTTACGCTCCTCCTCGCTGATAGCAGAGCTGAATCGCTGCAATAATTCCTTTTGCCACGGAGCCCCTGGACTATCCTTCCAAATCATCCACAAGTACCGCAAAGATTCACTGGTATTATCAGGCTGGTTGGCGAGCTGTAACCAAACGGCTCGTCGAATTACTTCGTGCACCGGCCAACTGGCGAGTTTTTCCGCTCGATAAAGCCAATCCAAAGAAGAGCTCCAAGCTTCATTGGCGTATGCCTTTAAGGCTTGACGATAGTACAGGAAGCTGGCCATCTGCCGAAGATTAAGGCTGGTCGCGCCACCCATATAGTATTGATCGTAAAGCGCTTTAGGGCTGCGATCCCATTCTGCGGGAGATACATAACCGATGGAGCGTAAGACTTCTAGATAAGCATTTTGAAAACGCTGGCTGCTTTCAGCTGTCCAGGGGTCTTCATGCGGTAAGGCTAACGGGCGAGCTGCTTCCTGTGGGTCAGCGATGAGCAATATTTCGGCATCACGTACCTGGAGCAGGTAGGGTAGCCCAAAATACTCCATGGCCAACGCGTATAGGGCAGTGGCGGTAGTCCGATCATACTGCCCTAGTTTGAACAGTTGATCAAAGTCAGCGAAGTAGGCAGGACGTTGAAGAAACTGTAGGGCTACTTCTTCTTCCAATAAATCCAAGGCTTTATTGATACTCTTTCGCCGAATTTTCCTCCCCTCTAGATCAGAGATGAGAACACTTATCCGCTCCTTGGCGAAGGCTCGGGCCGATTGCTCCTGATTACTGGTGCCAGGCAGGAGTAGCTCTAGTTGGGTGTCTAGCTCGGCCAACTTATTAGGCGCTAATTCGGCTTGTAGGCGGAGGCCCGACCAGCAGCATAGGATTAGTAGAAGTAGTCGCTGTTTCATGTGTATCTGATAGGAGGGATTATGCAGCTAAAGTAAGATTTTGATCTTGATTGTGTTCTTTTGAACGGAGGTTGGAAATCTTTGTTGCTAATAAATCCTGTATCTTCAAGCAAAGCATGCCAAAGTTATGACATTTCAGGAATGGCACGAGCGCGGTAAGTACTTTCGATATCGCGATGTGCACCGTATTTTTTACCAACAAGCAGGCACGGGACCCGTATTGGTTTTACTACATGGCTTCCCCACTGCTTCCTGGGATTGGCATAAAGTATGGCCGCTGCTCACCGCTCATTATCGTGTTCTGGCTTTTGATTTCATCGGGTTTGGTTTTTCGGATAAACCCCGGAAGTATGACTATTCTCTAATGGATCAAGCGGACCTGACCGAAGCCATAATACGAGATCAAGGAATCAGGGAGTACCACTTGCTAACGCATGATTATGGCGACACGGTGGCGCAAGAACTATTGGCACGTCATTATGAACGAAGTCATACAGGTGGCCCTGGTACGGAACCTGAGCTGCTGTCTCTGTGCTTGTTGAATGGAGGCATCTTTCCCGAGCTGCACCATCCGCGCCCTATTCAGGAGGCTCTAGCTGGTCCACTAGGAGTCTTGCTCACTCCATTTCTAAGTAGGGCTAAATTAAAGAAGAACTTTCAGGCCATTTTTGGCCCCAAAACTCAGGCTACGGAGCAAGAAATTGATGAATTCTACCAGCTCATTCAATATCAAAATGGCAAGTATCTTTTCCATCGTTTAATCCGCTACATGAAAGAGCGTGTCGAGCACGAACAGCGATGGGGAGCTGCTACCTGTTTGGGGCAACTTCCGCAACGGCTCATCAATGGTGGTTTCGATCCAATTTCCGGCCGGCATGCGGCTGATTTTTACGAGAATGTAGTAACTGACCCTGATGTCGTTTTACTTGAGAATATTGGACATTACCCACAAACCGAAGCGCCTGAGGCGGTTGTAGCCGCTTTTCTTGCTTTTCAGTCAGAGCGATTCGGTTAATAAATCTACGTAAGGTTTCTAAGTCTTTGGTTTGGAAATTGGGATTCGGAAGTGGGAAGTGGGGATACTTCCAATTTTCGATTTCCAACTTCCCCTTTCCCTTGTATCTTGAGTTTCATATTCCTCACGTTAAATCTAAAGGGATGGATTATAAGGAGATGCTGGCGTTCTATGATGAGATTATTGCGGCTAACCCTAAATTCGAACGCCTGGGCAAGACCATGCCCTATACCGGAGCAAATACCTATATGTTTTCACTATTAAATAAAGATGGTGAAATTGGGATACGCTTGCCAGATGACCTCCGAGCAGAATTCCATGAGAAATATACGGACGAACCTTACCGTTCTTATGGTGCAGTTATGCGCGACTATGTGCTCATTCCACCGAGTCTGCGTGAGGAGCCCGAAACAATCGGAGCTTACCTTGATGCCTCTTATGAGTACGTCATGTCTTTGCCGCCACAGGAGCGCAAAAGCAAAAAGTAAAAAATTATTGTGCTGGTAGCTGTTACTTTTCTCCCGCTCTGCATTATGCTATTGAACAAATGATCAAAAACCGAGAGAAGCGGGATGTTTAGTATCTTGCAAACAAGTACTAAATCGGTCAATAAAAGGTTCATGTCAGAACCCCAAAAGACAGTTTCGGTAGCCGCCATGGAGGCTGAATGGGAAGAAATTCAAGCTGCCCAGCAGAATCCAGCCCGGTTCCGACCACTGTACGAACGCTATTACGAACCCATCTTCCGCTTCGTTTTTCGGCGAACAGCCGATAGCGACCTCACCGCTGATCTTTGTTCACAAGTTTTTTTGAAAGCGCTGCAACGCCTGGGGGCGTATCAGTACCGTGGGGTACCATTTTCAGCCTGGCTATTTCGAATAGCTAGCAATGAAGTGGCCCAGCACTTTAGGCAGAATAGCCAAAAGCGTACGGTCAGTATCGAAGAAAACACCCTGAGCGAAGTAGCAGAAGAGATGGAACTAGAGGGAGGCATCTGGCATATGGAGGAGCTAGTCGAAGCACTAGACACCCTCAAGCCTGCTGATCTTTCTCTAATTGAACTCCGTTTTTTCGAGCAACGTCCTTTTAAGGAAATTGCCGAAATCCTCGATATCACCGAAAGCAATGCGAAGGTGAAAACCTATCGAATTTTGGAACGCTTGAGAAAATGGATGCAAGGACAGAAAACCAAATGAAGCCGAGCCGGCCGATAATAGATGCCTCTCCCCGGTATCCTATTATCGCCTCCGGCAGGCATAAGTTGTGGTGTTAAAACCGCGAGCTATGGAAAAAAACTACAATTTTAAATTCAATCTGGAGGAGCCTGATGGTGATGCCATCCGACAGCACATGGACTTCGATGCGCTGCTTGGCCAGTTTGAGGAACAACAGGTACCGCGTAACCGCCAAGCCCGCATTCGTCGGTTGGTATACGTTGCTTCAGCAGCTGCTGCTGCCGTTGTTCTCTTGTTGTTTGTTCCTGGTCTTTTCCAAAACGATCCGCTTACTCCTGAATCTTATTTTGCCAGCCAAGACTTTGTTAGTGCACCCGTTCCTGATTTGAATATTGATTATGAAGTAAAAGCAGTTGCTGATGCGCACCGTGGTGGTGTGATCGATTATCCAAGTGGTTCCCGCCTGGTGATTCCTGCCGCAGCTTTTATGGATGATCGAGGAAAATTGGTAGGTGGTGAGGTGGAAATCCACTACCGCGAGTTGCACGACTATATTGACTTCTTTGTCTCAGGCATCCCTATGGCTTACGATTCGCTGGGTATGCAGCGTTATCTTACTTCTGCCGGAATGGTGGAAGTTTTTGCCGAGAAAAACGGCCGCCGCCTAAGGTTGGCCCCAGGAAAAGCAGTTCAGGTAGAGCTGCGTAGTGAAGTGACAGTATCGGACTACTTCACCTTACCGAATTACTATGTGTACTTGTTGGATACCGTGAATCGCACTTGGGAATATCAGAATATTGATATCCTGCAGTTTGCGGAAGACGATGAATGGGAGCCTGGTGCTGCCGATTCTCCACAACGTCGTTGGCAGCAAGAGCTACGTTGGCTAGAAGCTGACTATGATCTTGCTTTGCAAGAACTGCAAGCCAATAACCCTGTTCCTGCTGCACCCGTTCCACCACGCCAGGCTACCGGCGATCTCCCAACGCTTGAGTTGGACTTCGTGAATGGTGGACTGCCGCTGGATCCAACTAGCGATCTGCAAGCTGATGATCTGAACTACCTACACGCAGGAACGATCTGGGAAATTTTACCAGAATCTCCAGAAATAGACTCTCGTGCCTTCCGAGTGGAATGGCAGCAGGTAAAGCTTCGCCGACTTAATGCTCAGCAGTTTGAATTGACTTTGCAGCACAGTGCAAATGAAGAAACGCTACTGGTAGCTCCTGTTTTGCTGGGTGCTGATTACCAGCGCGCGCTGAATAAGTATGAGCAAGAGCAAGCAGCTTATGATGCACAAGTAGCTGTGCGTGAGCGCCAGATTAGTGAAGAGCGCGATAGCATTCAAGCGATGTTTACCGCCCGGAAAGCAGAACTGCAAGCTACGCTTAGTGAACAGTTGAATAGCCGTCCAGGGCCGCTACGTCGGAAAGTGATTAATCGTTTCGTCGTGACAACCTTTGGAATCTGGAACTGTGCTCAGCCCACTAATGCTCCAGAAACAGTAACGGGTGTCAACTACGTACTTGATAATGGTGAAGCTATTGAGAATACCACGGCTTACGTTGTGAATGAAGCGCAGAATACCATTTTCCGTTATCTGGCATCTAGCAATGCGCCAGTTGGTATTACCCCAACTGCCGATAATCTGTTGTGGATTGTAAATGAGCAAGGCGGCATTTCTATTGCCCACCTTGATCAGCCCTTTGGCGAAGGTGCGGATCTCTTACTGGAGACCGTCAGCCCGCCAGTACAAAACCGAGATGAGCTGCGAGAAGCATTGAGCTTCTAAAGCCGGTACGTTAATATAGAGACAAGTTGTCCTTCAGAATAATAAGCGGCAAGCTGATGTACTTTCAGCTTGCCGCCCTTTTTTAGTTTAGTCTTGGATGTCAAAGACGACACTTCTCACGGTCTTAATGGCGTTCCCCTGGTCATCAGTACTGCTTACGAGTAAATCTTTTGTTCCTGCTTGTTCGAAAACCCCAGGAAGGTCCCGAATAGCTCCTGCAGGAATGCCCGCCTGATGAAGTTGTGTGAGCAATGCTTCACGATCCGAGAATTGACCAATTTTCTCTTGCAGTAGTGGGATGAGTTCAGTTCGATGAGCGACGCGATCTGCATTCGTCAGGAAACGAGGGTCGCTAGCTAGCTCCTCGGCTTCTAATAGTGAACAAAGTTGCTTGAAATGGGCCTCTACACCAATAGCAAGTACGAGTTCTTTACCATCGGCCGTACGGAGGATGTCTCCGTAAGGAGCAATGTTGGGGTGCTGACTACCCATGCGTTGGGGGGAATAACCGGCGATTAACCAGTTGGTGGCCTGGTTGGCTAAACTGGCCAAGGCCGAGGCGTACAGACTAGTAGTGACCTTACTCCCTTTTCCATGGCGTTCGCGTTGCAAAAGGGCGATGAGTACACCTTCTTTGAGCTGATGAGCAGCCAATAGGTCAATGAGCGCTACTGGCATTTTTACTGGCGGGCCATCGGGCTCACCGCTCAGGTGGAGGAAGCCTGTTTCTGCTTGTAGCACTACATCAAAAGCGAGGCGTTTGTCCTGAGCCCCGAAACCAGTAAGCTCAGCGTAGATCAGACGTGGATTTAGCTGTGCTAATGTTTCATAATCCATCCCCAGTTTGCTGGCTGCACCTGGGCGATAGTTGACGACAACGATATCAGCCGTTTTGATCAATTCATATACTTGTTGCCGGTCATCTTCTGCCTTAAGGTTGAGGAAACGAACTTCCTTTCCATTGTTGACACTATGGTAGTATGCGGAATCAGACTTGTCCTTATTCTCGGTAGGAGCTTTCCAGGCCCGAGTGACATCCCCTTTAGTCTTGGGGTTTTCAATTTTGATCACTTTGGCGCCTAATTCGGCAAAGAATAAACCTACTGCTGGGCCAGCTAATACGCTAGCTAATTCTACTACGGTGAGGCCAGAAAAAATGGTTTGTGGAGTCATGCTCAACTTCGCTATATTTACTCAATGGAAGACAACAATCAGACGCAAGATAGCAAAGGGGCTTGGATGGAACGCCTGGCCATGGAGAGTTGGCAGGCGGAGATGGTGATATCCGGTGTAGCCATCTTTGGTTCCTTTCAGCTTTTTGATATTGTCAACGGGCTCTCTAGTTGGTTCTACTTCAATCTGCCAGAAGGATTCATGGGCATGGCCTACTTCCTGTGTTTCTATCTATTAGTGGCTGTGGCGGTTTTGGTCATGAGCTTCTTGGCCCATTTTATTCTTCGGGCTTTGTGGATTGCAGCGATTGGTTTGGAGAGTGTTTACCCGAACGGTATTCGCCGTGAGAATGATTCTTACAGTCCACACTTTATGGATCAGCTTATGGAGAAATATCCAAGCCTACACCAATTCAATCAAGACCTGGATCGTGTGTCTAGCGCCCTCTTGGCTTACGCTCTATCGTTTGTAATGGTCTTTTTTGGTATTGGTATTCTGCTGTCTGGCTTTGTTTTGGTCGGCTTTCTACTGGCTACTTTTTTAGAAGACGAGGTAGCATCGATCATTGTCCAAGGTGTCTTCGGCTTAATTGCGGTGGTGCTGATGTTTAATGGATTGATGAATAGCAAGAGTCTTAGGGAAAGGGAATGGGTCAAACGAATTCACTTTCCGCTCAGTATGTTTCTAGGGAGGCTGGCCGCCAATATTTTTTCAAAGCCACAAACCTACTTTGGTTACACCATTCGGACTAATTTGGGTACCAAGCGATTTTGGGGCTTAATGATGGGTATGTTAATAGGAGTATTGGTTATCACTATGTCCGTGTTCTCCCGAACCCAAATCTTGGCACTAATGCCGGCGCAATACCTTCGGTACGACGACCGAACGGATCGAGTGTACTCATCGAATTATGCGGATGAGTCCAGCGATTATGATTTGGCATTTATCCGGCCGCAGATTCCATCGGCGATGCTCAATAATCCAACAGAGCTACAGCTTTTTATACCGATGCCAGAACGGGAGAGTAGAAAAATCTTTGATCTATGTTCTGGAACAAAACCAGAGCGGACCTTTGCTTCGGATAAGATGGAGCAGTACTTTGAAGATACCCGACAGTACCGAATGGCATGTTTTCAGGAACAGATGAGAATACTCCTGGATGAGGTACCGGTAGAATATATCATGAAAGCGTATCGGCATCCACATCAACTGGAACCTGGTTTACGGATCTTCTTCCCTGGGTTAACCTTTGATCCAGGAGAACATGTGATTACCATTGAGCACCTTTCTGTAGACAATAGCGGGAAGCCCAAGGTCGATCGTATACCATTTTTCTACTTGCCAACAGAGTCTTGATTTGCTTGGCCCACAAGGTTTTAGTATCTTAGCTTGCTAAGATACGACCAATTTCATAACTGATTAATTCGTCCAACACTGTGGGCATCCGGGAATCCATTAAGGGGATGAAGCAGTACTTCTTCGACCGACAATTACAGCGTCTGGAACGAGACGGTAATGATGACCTTATGCTCATCATGGAGTTCGGTGCTGATGCCTATAGTACTCGGGAGTTGAGTCAGCTACTTCGCCATATTGTTGCCCAAAAGCAGACTGCGGAGCGTTGGTATCACCGATTATTCTTGTTGGGTTTTAGTGTTTCTTTCTGGATTGCTGCTTCTTTTTTGGCTGCGGCAAGCGAGGCCAGCCAGTTAAGCTTAATCTTACTCACTTTAGTGCCCATTTCACTTCTTTCGGTCTTATTTGGGCATTTCTATCTAAGTCGGCGTTACCCTGCCCATCGTGATATTCATCTTGTAGCTTCTATTATTGAACAAGAGCTGGATCGTCGTAAAAAAGATGCTTCTATCTTCTAATTGAATCCCTTCCGCTAGGTTCGTTAACTTTATGCAGTCGCTATTTGCATTCGCAGGTAGCTCATCTTTGTAATTATTATCGAAAAGACTGGTATGAAACGAGTATTACTTTCCTTTTGCCTCCTGTGGAGCATGATTGGCTTTGCACAGGGTAATTTCCAAGCTGTTGTACATGATAAAGCAACGGCCATTGAAGAACGCGTCATTGAATGGCGTCGATATTTACACGAACACCCTGAGCTAAGTAATCGGGAATACGAAACGGCTAAAATGGTAGCTGCTCATCTGGAAGGCCTAGGCATTGAAGTGCAGCGAGAAGTGGCTCTAACTGGAGTGGTAGGCGTTTTGCGCGGTGGTAAACCTGGTAAGACGGTAGCCCTGCGAGCTGATATGGATGCTTTGCCGGTAACGGAACGGGTGGATATTCCGTTTGCGAGTAAAGTGCGTACTACCTTTTTGGGGACAGAAACGGGTGTGATGCATGCCTGTGGGCACGACACTCACGTAGCTATGCTAATGGGAGCTGCCGAAATCTTAGCCGAGATGCGCGATGAGATCCCTGGTACAGTTGTCTTCATCTTTCAGCCAGCAGAAGAGGGCGCCCCTCCAGGAGAAGAAGGTGGTGCAGAACTCATGGTAAAAGAAGGTGTCCTCAAGGAGCCAGATGTGGACGCTGTTTTTGGTATTCATATCAATTCTAAGACACCAGTAGGAGAAGTGCGATTTAAGCCCGGCGGTGCTTTGGCTGCTGTGAATCGCCTAGTGATAAAGGTGCGCGGTAAGCAAACCCACGGCTCCACGCCTTGGACTGGGGTTGACCCGGTGACCGTCTCCGCTCAGATTATCCTTGGCCTGCAAACGATCGTAAGCCGCCAAACAGAATTAACCAAGGAGGCCGCAGTGATCAGCATCGGTAAGATTACCGGTGGTGTTCGTAGCAATATCATTCCTGAAGAGGTAGAGATGATTGGTACTATCCGTACCCTTGATCCGGAGATGCAGCGTGAAATTCACGAACGCATTCACCGTACGGTAACCAACATAGCGGAAGCTTCCGGTGCTACTGCTGAAGTAACTATTGAAAAGGGGTATCCAGTGACCTACAATGATCCAGATTTGACGCAGATGATGGGCAAAACCATGCAAGCTGTTGCGGGCGTGGATAATGTAATTCTGACGCGTGCGCGGACTGGTGCAGAAGACTTTTCCTTTTATGCTCGCGAGGTGCCTGGATTGTTTGTATTTCTAGGTGGAATGCCAGCCGATCAAGATCCTGCGGAGGCAGCTCCACACCACACGCCTGATTTTTATATTGATGAG
The DNA here is from genome assembly GCA_913057725.1 of uncultured Lewinella sp. Taxonomy (GTDB): domain Bacteria; phylum Bacteroidota; class Bacteroidia; order Chitinophagales; family Saprospiraceae; genus Lewinella. Next base: position 36,909 of record CAJXOS010000005.1, on the reverse strand, counting down.
TCTGGTCTGCAACTGGGAGTTGAACTCTACTCAAACTTTGCTCTGGATTACTTACAGATGAATCCATAGTATAAAAGTTCACTGCGTTCTTGATAGTAGGCACTCGCTTTCCTATTGCGATTAGTTTTACCACGAACGTAGTGAGCTTTCTTATTGATCTACTGTCGGCCACCACCCATGGACAGTACCGTTATCATTCGCCGACCTAGAGCATATCTTCGTAGAAAGAGCTTGCATATTCTGCCGGAGGGGGCGATAATTGTGGTAAACGAAACACAAATTATGCAACGGTTTCTCTATGGTGCAACATCCTATTTGCGAGGATTGCAACTGATCTCTAAGCACGGCTTGTGGTTGTATTTCTGGATCCCAGTGCTACTCAGTTTAGTGTTGGGTTTTGTGGTGCTAAGAGCAGCTTATGGCATTAGTGATGATATGGGAGGCTGGCTGATCTCCTTTTATCCATTTGAATGGGGGAAAGCCACCTTTATGAAGATTGCTACCGTTATGGGGGGCGTAAGCTTAGTGGCCTTTACACTGCTGATCTTCCGTTATATTATCATGGCAGTTGCTTCTCCGTTTATGAGTTTGTTGTCTGAGAAGCTAGAGCATAAGTTGTATCCCGACATTCCGCCTCAGCCCTTTAGTATTGGCAAGATGTTGAGTGATCTCGTGCGGGGTGTTCGAATTGCTCTGCGCAATATAGTTCGGGAAATATTCTTTACCATTCTACTGCTTCTTCTGGGAATTATTATCCCGGTGTTCAGTCCCGCTATTCCAATCTTAATCATAGCAGTACAAGCCTATTATGCGGGCTTTGGTAACTTCGATTTTACGCTAGAGCGTAGAATGGGCGTACGTGAAAGTGTACGTTTTGTAAAGGCCAATCGAATGCTTGCTATTGGGAATGGTGCCGTATTCGTACTCTTGCTTATGACGGTAGTTGGATTCCTGTTTGCTTTGCCATTGGGTACCGCAGCTGGAGCAGTAGTGACCTTGGAAGAATTGGAAGGGCCCAGCTATAGTTAGCGATTAAGTTTGGAACGAGGAATAGGCTCGCATTGCCTAACGCGGCAAGCAGAATGAGATACGTGCGCCCTGGCCGGATGGCGCAGGAGCGGCCGTGATTTTCCCGCCGTGTTTGGAGACGATCTTTTTGCAAATACTGAGGCCCAAGCCGGTGCCGCCGTACTCCTTTCTGTTGTTGAGCCTGGTGTAGAGATCGAAAATCCGATTGGCAAACTCTGGGTCGATACCAATACCATTGTCTTCAATAGCGAAGTGGTGCCATTCATTGTCCTCACAATAGCTAATTTGAATGTGAGGGGTAATGCCAGGCCGGTGGAATTTTATGGCGTTAGCCAAGAGGTTCTGCAAAAGCTGGTGCAAAAGGGTAGGGTACCCTTGAACGATCGGTAAAGCTTCTGGATAATCTATCCTGACATTATGTTTCTTAATGGAATAAGACAGATCTTTTAGGCAAGCCTGCACCACATGATTCAGTTCAATTGGGCTTTTTTCCAACTGGTTGTCATTCAGTGTAGCATAAGCCTGAAGTCCACTTAAGAGTTGATTCATCCTGTGTGCCCCATCAATAGCGTAATCCAGGTATTCTTCTGTCTCATCGGGTATCGGGCCAGTACTTCTTCTCTTTATCAAGTGCAAGAAACTAGCAATGGTCCGGATGGGTTCGCGCAGATCGTGTGAGGCCGCATAGGCAAAGGCCTCTAGATCTTCGTTAGAGCTTTGCAGTTTGTTGACCATCTCTTGCAGGTTAATGGTCTTCTGTGCCACTTGTCGTTCTAGCGCCTCCCGATATCTACGTAGTTTCTTCTGTGTCTGTGCCTGCAGAAAACTTGTGGCGGCTAAGGCGGCAATAGTCTCTAGGAGATGTAAGTGTTCTTCATTGAAGAAATTGGAAGCACTATGCTCAGAATCAATGACACCGATAATTTTCCCTTCAGAGCTGATCGGTACGGCTAGTTCTGACAAACGTACCATATCATCAGGGATGTATCTGGAGTCTTTAGCAGTGTTCCCAATCAACTCTGCTTGTCCTGTTGCAGCGACGGTGCCGACAATGCCTTGTCCTACCGGAATGACAATAGGATCCCGAATTTCCGTGCCTCGTGGGTTCTTGGGCCCATAGGCAGCTACTTGTTCCAGTACTTGATCCTCTTCATTCAATAGGTATACCACGCAATCTTCAAAGCCAAGCTTAGCGATTGCATTATTGGTGATCGACCAGGCGATCTCTTCCGTGGTTCGTTGTTTGAGAAGTGCGGAGGCAAAACTATTAATGACAGACAAATGCCGCTCTTTCTCCCGCAAGCGCACAAGTTGTTGCTGCAGAGATCGGTACTTCCGTTGCAGAAGGATAACCGCCGGATTTAATGATCCTTTGAGCATCAGTTCGTCAAATCAAGTTCAAATAAGGGGCAATGCCAATGTTTGGCAAACTTTGCTTTGCGAGGTTATTCAGGGAAGGGGGCAGATAACAGGCTGAGTATCTCCTGCTAAATGTATTAGCAAAAGTACTATAAATATCGGGAGTATGTATTGCCTGTTTTGAACCAACTAGATAAGGCTGTGCCATAGCCGAAATTAAAACAGGCCTCAGATCTACAGTTGTAAATCCTTGGCCTGTTGTTTTTGACTTAGAGCAGTGATGCTATTTTTCGCCGTAAACGGTGATGCTATAGATACCAAAGTCTTGATTAAAAGCTTCGATTTGCTTTGGCCCAAGATGATTAGCCAGCACCTCCCGTGGAAGTTCTATGGATTTCTTTTTCTGAATTTCCAGTTGCTTGAACCCTTGGTCGCGAAGCAGCTGTAGATAATCGTCCATTTGTATTGCTCCGGCTACGCAGCCTGCGTACAGCTCGGCATCTTTTTGTAATGCCTTAGGCAAGTCTCCTTCCAAGACAATGTCGGAGATACTGAAGTGTGCCCCTGGCTTCAGAATGCGATGTGCCTCGCTGAAAGCTTTTTGCTTATCGGGCACCAGGTTGAAGACACAATTGCTTACTACAACATCGGCGAGGTTCTCTGGAAGTGGAATGTCTTCGATGTCTCCTTTCACGAATGAGACATTATTGTAGCCGAGCTTAAGGGCATTGTTACGCGCCTTTAGTAGCATAGCGTCTGTGAAGTCTACACCAATTACCTGCCCACTCTCACCGGTCTCTGCTCGTGCAACAAAGCAATCATTACCCGCACCTGAACCCAGATCCACGACGGTGTCGCCAGCTTTAATCTTCGCAAACTCTGTCGGTAGACCACAGCCCAATTTAAGGTCGGCATCTGGAGCGTAGCCTTGTAGTTCGTCGTACTCATCAGCCATAATGCTGTAAGTGCCATCAGGGGTGCTGCTACAGCAACCACTTCCGTCCGAACGCTCCGCAATAGCCCCGTACTTTTCCTTGACAATCGCTTTCAAATCGGTGCTCGTACTTGCGCTAGTATCACCGCAGCAGCCAGGATCGCAGCAGGAGGCTTGTTCCAGAGTGGATGTGTCGGCTGTTTTTTGTTTGTTATCCATGTTATAGTTATTGAATGCGTTGAGCATAGGCTCAACAACATTGTGGTGAAAGAATTTCTTTGAAAAAGTTGCTAAGCAGCGGGGTCATCCGCTCTAGGTACTCGGTGTCAAGACAGTAACACGAGCGAACGCCTTCTACCTCACCGCTAATGAGGCCAGCGGCCTTCAGTGCTTTCAGGTGTTGTGATACCGTGGCCTGAGATAAGGGGAGTACCTCCACGATTTCGCCGCAGATACAACTCTTCTTTTCTGCTAGCGTACGCAGAATAGCAATCCGCGCAGGGTGAGCCAATGCTTTTGCCAGTGCGGCCAGCTCTTGGGTCTCTGCAGGGAAGATATTTGCCTTATTGACTGCCATATTTTTATTTTATATCGCAAATATACGATAAAAGAATTTTACTTGTCAAGTCCTTCCTCAAAAAAAGTGGAATAAAAGCTTACTTTGTATCGTTTTAGAAGGGCACTTTTACGCAACGGAACTGTTGACTAGTTTTCGATGTTAGGTTGCTGTTATGAACAGAGAATTACTTAGGCACGAGATCAGTTTTAAGGCCACACGGAGCAGTGGTCCGGGCGGGCAGCATGTCAATAAGACAAGTACCCGAATAGAGCTTCTATGGGAGCTGGAACGTTCGACAGCCTTCACGGAACAGGAAAAGGAGCGCCTTCGCAAAAACTTGGCGAATAAACTCAATAAGGAAGGGCAACTGATCATCGTTGCCAGCCCTACCCGTAGCCAGTTGAAGAATAAGCAGGCGGCATTGGCGAAGTTTTTCCGATTACTCGAAAAGGCATTGATAGTACCCAAAAAACGCAAGCGCCGCAAGGGGCCTAGTGCTGCGGCCAAGGCCAAGCGCCTAAAGGATAAGCGTATCCATTCTGAGCGAAAAGCAAACCGCAAAAAATTACAGTTCTAAGGAGCTGCCTTCAATCTTCTTTCCATCTTGCCATTTCTTGCTAATTTGTCTGCGCAACAGACGATAGCATGAAGCCCATCCTGATTTTACAACTTCGTCCCATCGATGAGGTAGCTGATAATGAATTTCAAGCGTTCCTGCACCATGGAGGTCTGCAGGAAGAAGAGACCCATCGTATCCGTATGGAACGGGAGAGTGTGGCCGGAATTGACCTAACGCAATACGCAGGCGTGATCATGGGGGGCGGGCCAAGCAACATCAGTGATGATGAAGCAATTAAGCCTGAGTTCCAACGCCGCTTCGAGGCAGAGCTTTTTCCGCTCTTCGATCAATTATTTGAACTGGATCTACCGTATCTGGGGAGTTGTTATGGTTTGGGAGCACTCATCAACTATGCCGATGGCCTAGTATCAAAAGCCCAGTATGGTGAGCAAGCAGGGCCAACGACTATCTTCCTTCAAGAAGCGGCAAAAACGGATGCCTTACTGGCAGGATTACCACTCTCTTTTCTTGCTTTTGTAGGGCACAAGGAGGCTTGTCAATTTGTACCTAAAGGAGGAGTATTATTAGCGGGTTCGGAGGCGTGCCCAGTGCAGATCATTCGATTTAAGCAAAACATCTACGCCACGCAGTTTCATGTTGAGTTGGATGCCCAAGGCATGATTGTTCGCATCCAGAATTACCAAAATCACGGCTATTTCGATCCGGCCTCTGCCGAAACGCTTATCCAGGCGGTGAAGAAAGTGGAAGCTCAAGTGCCGCACCAAATGCTACGCCGATTCGTGGTGCGCTGTCGGGAAGCCTAAAAATAGCTGAGGGACGAAGATCTTTACCTTCTGTCCCTCCACCAAATCAATCAGCTTGGCTGGATTCCAGCCCTACACTGATCCTTGCTTAGTTCTTTAATAACTGGCGCTGAACTGGCCATTGGTCAAACTCATCGTTGGGCCCTCTTGCATCCAGTCATTGATGTCTCTTAGGGTAACAGAAAAAGTACCAGAGGCTTTACTGTCTGACAGATCAGATACAGTGATGGTACCAGCCTCCGCACCCAATCGGGTGCCGTCGTCAAGATCTACTAGGATGATGACGTCGTCATTAGGGAAGGTGAAAGTTCCAGGACCGGTCAGATTGTTTACTTGGAGTTGAATGTCATTGGAGCCGATCAGTCCGACATTGAGCGTTCCATCAAGTAGCGCACAGACTACGATGTCGTTTTCCGTAAACTGCTGCCCGTCGATGGTGTAACTGACGCTACAATCATCATTCATTGTTACGGGGTTGTTGTCATCATCGTTATTACATGCCATACCCACCATTACTAGGCTAAGGGCGGCGATAAACAAAAGATTCTTCATGATATCTAGTTGATTGAGTTTTGGAAAGGTGAGTGTTAGGGGTTAGTACCGAAGCAGTAGCTAGTAGTTAGAGCTTCCGAAGCGTTACGCGTCGGTTGACAGCCCAGGCTTGTGGCGTTTCCGCTATATCAAGCGGTTTTTCTTCGCCGTAGCCGATCGTCTGCATGCGGTCGGTTGCAATGCCTTGTTTTGCTAATGCTTGTTTTACCGCTTCTGCACGCTGTTCTGAGAGGGTTTGATTGAAGGCTGCATCTCCTCTTTTGTCTGTGTGTCCTTCGATCTGTACCTGTAGTTCGGTGTGACGTTTGAGCATAGCGGCAATTCGGTCAATCACAGCTTGGGCGTCAGGCCGGATGGTAGCTTCGTTATAGTCGAATTGAATGTTGTTGAGCTCCAAAACACCGGTGGTGTTAAAGCGGTCATAGAGGGTGCCACCGCCTTCCGCTACTCGGATGTTGCGGACCATAGCGTACTTGCCCTGTGCTCTTCCATGACTAAGTACGGTCAGTTGCATTTCGGTAGGTTCTATACCCATGTCAGGATGGTTGACAAGTCGTTCCCCATCGTAGTAGACTTTCAAGCTCTGGCCGTTGACTGCTACTTGGATCTTACGCCAACCCACGAGCTCTTTTACATCCGTTCGAATGTAACCTGGTCGATAGCTAATTCCTTGTCGACTGATACGGAATTCGAATCGGCCCTGGTTAAATTCAATGGTATAGCCTTCATTGCCAACATTATGGAAGTAGACTTCGAGTTCTATCGTAAATGTCTTTGGTAGGTAAGTATCGGTTTCCATCCGCGGAGCGATCTCATTGATACCATCGGTAAAACCGATTACGGGGAGATCATCCATGATCATGTTCTCGATACCTCCTCGGCTTACAGACCAAAGGCTAGGTACCTCGCCGTACAGTTCATTCCAGAGGGAATCAATGAAGATGTCGCGTTCGCCAGGGGTGAAAGATGGTGCTTTGCGTTGCTGCGCAAACATCAAGGTGGGTAGTGCCAAGAATAAAGCTAGGTAGCAATATTGGGAAAGGTTCATTGCGGTGTTTTGAATTTTGATTGCAACAAAACTACCGGCGAATTCAACCTTAGTAAATCGCTCTTTTGGGGTATTTTGAGAGGAAACCCCGCAGTGTCAATCTAGATTAGTTTGTCTCGAATGGCCTTCTTTACGGCCTCTGCCCGAGTGTGGACGTGTAGTTTAGAATAGATATTCTTGATGTGGGTCTTTACCGTATGGGGGGAAAGGAATATTTGCTCGGCGATCAGGCGATAATTCAAGCCTTCGCTTAATAGTCTGAGTATTTCCGTCTCCCGATCACTCAGCGGTGATGCGGATAGCTTCTGAAATGACCCAACTACACGACGGGCAATCTGCATACTCATGGGCGCTCCACCCACTTGGACTTCTCGTATAGATTTAAGTATTTCGGTAGGAGCAGTGTCTTTGAGTAAATAGCCTGTAGCACCTGCACTTATCGCATTAAATATGGACTCATCATCCTGGCGGATAGTGAGCATCAGGCAATCTAGTTCTGGTTTGATGGCCTTGATTTTTGGCAGAGCAGTGATGCCGCTCATGCCTGGGAGTTCAATATCCAATAGGAGTACATCTACCAAGATATTTGGTAAGGCCGCAACAGCATCTTCTGCATTGTCAAACGTATGTTGACAGTGGAAGCCGGCAGTGCCCTTAATGATCAGCGCCAATGTTTGACGTATTTCGTGATCATCTTCAACTATCATGACCTGTATCGGACGGTCAGCCATAGGAATTCGGTGTTATTGGATGTAGCGCTAAGTCTACGTAGAAACTAATTGGGTTGAAATTACTGTTTTCAGATGGTAGTGCACTACCCCATATGGGGTATTTCTTCAAGTGCTATCCGCGTGCCAGTTGCCGTTGAACTTTCAATTATCAGGTGTGCGTCCATCTTTTCTGCGCGGTCTTTCATGTTGCGTAGCCCATAACCGGCCTTACTCAACTCCTCCTCATGGAACCCTCGGCCATTATCTTGAAAACTAACGCTGAAATGCTGATCGTTGATCACTATTTGAAGCCGAGCCTCGCTAGCCTGCGCATATTTCAGACAATTGTGCATCGCTTCTTTGAATAGCAGTAGCAGTTGTTGGCGTACATCAGGTTGTAATTGAATGCGCTCCAAGACTGGAGCTAGTCCTTCCACTTTGAACTGGGTTGGTGTGGCTTCAAACAGCTGGTCACCAAAATCGTGCAAGCGCATCATCGTTTGCAGGAGATTGTCCTTAGCGGGGTCTAGTGCCCAGATCAAGTCTCGCATTCCGGAGGAAAGTCCATCCACATGCTGCTTGATCTTCTGGAAGTGAGCAAATAGTTCTTGAGGTTGGCGGATGTTGCGTTTTGCTAGTTCTAAGAACAGGGAAATCTTCGTTAAGCGATGACCAAGTTCATCATGGAAATCAGCAGCATTCTTTTGCCGTAACCGGACTCGTTCTTCCTGCCGGGCATTCTCGATTGCAAACTGTTGTGCCAAAGCCTGGGTGCGCCGCTTAATACTATTCTGGGTAACCCGCCAAAGTGCGAGAGCCAAGCCGAGTAAATAAAAAATATAGGCCAAGTTGGTTCGCCAAAATGGTGGACGAATCCGAATCTGGAGTGCCCTAGTTTCGTTGCTCCAAACCCCATCACTATTCGCACCTCTTACTTCAAAAATATAGTCGCCCGGAGGAAGCTGTGTGTATTGAGCCCTAAACGTTCCTTCATCACCCAGCCAATTGTCATGAAGGCCTCGTAGCCGGTAAGCGTAGGTGTTTTTGGAAGGGGCCAGGAAGTCCATGGCAGAAAAAGAGAACTCCAACTGGTTTTGCCAGTGTCGTAAATCTATTCGCTGGGTTTGTTGAATCGGAACAGTGAGGATCGCATCTCCTACTTGCGATGGCCGCAATGTTTCATTATTGATCTTAATCTGGGTAATAGCTACTTGCGGAGGATGCTGGTTGATAGTTAGATCCTGGGGATGAAAATAGTTGAGTCCATCTGCTGTACCCACAAAGATCTGTCCGTTCTCCCGTTGATAAGAGGACCGGAAAACGAAGCTGGATGCTGCTAGCCCTTCAGCTTCGGTATACACCTTTTCTATTGCCGGCTCTCCCAGGACAGCTTTGTCAGGATTGAAGTGGAGTAAACCGGCATTTGTACCTATCCAAAGCATTCCTCGTTCGTCTTCTTCAATAAAATGAATAACATCATTGGGGAATCCTTCCCGGATCCCGAAATGCTGGAACCGAGCTCGATCGGTTGGTCGATTTTGGATGACCAGGTTGAGTCCGGTTCGTGTACCAATCCAAAAACGCCCCTTACTATCCAGATACAAGCAGCGAATAGAATTATTACTCAAACTGGTAGAATCACTGGCCAGGTGCTGATAATTTTCAAAGAAGTCCTGGCCGTCCCGAAGTCGATGTTGACTGAGGCCGTCATATGTCCCAAACCACCAGCGGTCATGACGATCTTTGGCCATGGTGTAGACCGTTGCATTTACGAGATTTCCTTCTCCTGGTTCTCCATGATTAAACCAATCAAAGCGTACCTCCCGCGGCAGCTCCCGATCAAAGTACATACGGGCTAGCTTACCGTAGGTAGCCACCCAGTATTGCCCCGGTTGGATTTCCTTGATCTCATGGATGATGTTATGCGGTAATCCATCAGCATAGGTAATCGCTTGAAACGTGGCTTGATCTAGGGGCTGCCGTAGGTCGAGGTAATTGAGTCCTTTCCAGGTGCAGGCCCAAAGCAGTTGCTGACTATCTTCATGTAAACCAAAGATGTTGCTATGAGAGATCTTATTCTTGCCAAAACCTGTGCTACTGTAAGTGGTAAATGCCAAGTCCTTTTGCACCCATTGGGCGCTGTCTAATCTATTGAGACCGTCGTAGGTGCCAATCCACAAGTTGTCAGCATGGTCAAAGAAGACAGACTTGATAATGTCATTGCTCAGACTTTGCGGGTTATCTGCGGTAGTGCTGATCGTCTGGAAGTTGTTGAGTTGACCGGTGGTAAACTGGAGTTGGCCTCCTGCTCCTACCCAAAGCATGCGGGTGCGATCTTTATACAGGGCTTGAATTTGATCCAGTGCCACGGAATGTGTCTGCTCTGGCTGATGTCGATGCACCCTTACGGTTTCTGTCTGTAAATCAAACTCGTTGATTCCTCCTCGGAAGGTGCCAATCCACATGATACTATCCCCGTCATTGAACATGCAGTTGACGAAAGGATGGCTCATTTGCTCCCGCTGGTACGGGTGGAAATACCAACTGTCTCCTCGCTCCTCTGCCTTGAAAACGCCGCTTTCGCTACCGATAAAGAGCGTTCCATCCGCTAATTCTATAAAGTCCCAGGTTTGTATGGCATCCAGGCCATGTTCTCCGGCTTTATCTTTCGAGAAGACTTCAAATTTGGTTGCGCTGCTGTCGGTTACGATAAGCCCAGTACCCGACCCAAACCACAACCTGCCTGCCTGATCTTCATGAATCTTCCATATCGTTTTGTAGGGGATATTCTCGGCCAGTTCCTCATTGGGTAAAATGTACTCAATCGGTGCAGTTAGCGATTTTCGGCGGAAAAGCCCCTGATAGGTGCCATACCAATACCAACCCCGCCGATCCTGCATGATGTGATGAACGATATCAGAGGTGCCGGGAGAGAGGTGTTCTCCGTTTCCGGATAAGCGCAGGAATCGATCTTCGTCTTGTAGATATATGCCAATACCGTTGTGGGTGCCGATGAGGATGTTTCCGGCATTATCCTGGCTCAGGTTGGTGATGTAGTTGTTACAGATACTCGTGGTGTCGTGAGGCAGATAGCGGTACTCGATGAGCTGATGACCGTCGTACTTACCCAGCCCGTCAGAAGTGGCTATCCAGAGGAAGCCGGCCTCATCTTGCAGGATGCTCTGTACGTTTGCTCTTGGGAAGTCACTGAGTTCTGCCTTCTGGAATAGGCGATCCTGACCAAAAGCCCAAAGCGGAAGAAACCCAAGCAGGACAAGCAAAGGGCCACGCAACAGACAATCAGATAGGGGGCGAGCAGCAAACACAGTAATTAGCACGGATTGGTGCAAGTTAAAGATAGTAGTTTGCCAGTATTCACCTGCTGTGCTTGGTTGAGCTTCTATTTCACTATGTGAGAATGATGCAGACATTGTAAATTCAATTGAATGCAACCTCCCTAGCCTATTCCCGTCTTTTGAATACAAGGGATTCAAAAATCCTAAGGATTACCACACCTAACTGCAAAACGAACCACCTATGAGACTTTTTACCCTTCTCTTATGTCTATGCATTAGCACTACCGCTGCTTTTGCACAAATCAACCAAAGCGTAAAAGCCTGGCAAGAAGACCTGGCATTTCTAAAAGAGACCGTTCATCAAGACTATGACTTCCTCTTTAAGAAGATTAGCGCTAGCGACTTTGATGCTGCCGTAAAAGAATTTTATGATGCCATCCCACAAATGGAGGAACATGAAATAGTAGTAGGCTTTGCCCGAATGATTTCCCTTTTTGGCTATGGCCATACCAACCTTTGGGTAACGGGTTGGGCCAAGGATAATCCACGAGGATTCCATCAGATGCCTTACAGCCTCTATCACTTTAGTGATGGCTTGTACATTCAGGCTACTCCCGAGAAATATGCAGCAACAGTCGGCGCAAAAGTGCTGAAAGTAGCAGGAGTGCCGGTGCAGGAAGCACTAGCGGCCATTCGACCAGTGGTGCCAGCAGAGAACGATCAGTTTTTTAAAGCGTATGGTTGGCATTATCTGGGTACCCCGGAAGTACTGCACGCACAAGGCGTTACAGAAAGCTTGATGGAAAATATCACCTTGACTTTGGAAAAGGATGGCAAGGAGTTTGAGCAAATTTTTGAGCCTTTTGATGGAGAAGGCTATCCTGGTCAGTATTCCCTGGTTGATCAAGTTGACGGATGGGTCAGTGCACGTGATCAAAGTGCAACGCCGCTGTGGTTGCAGCAATTAGATCGTATTTATTTCTACGAGTACCTACCGGAGCAAAAGGCAGTCTACGTACGTCATAGCCAAATTCAAGACGATGAGCAGGAAGCTATTCCTGAGTTTTACGATCATGTCTTCAAGTTCATGGAAGAAAACGAAGTGGAGAAGTTTATCCTTGATGTACGCCTGAATGGGGGAGGAAACAATTACAAAAATAAACCTATCGTGACCGGCGTGATTCAAAGTAAGATCAATCAGCCAGGTAAGTTCTTTGTGGTGTTGGGGCGTCGTACTTACTCCGCATGTCAGAACTTGGTGAACGAATTACATACGTACACAGAGGCTGTTTTTGTGGGCGAGCCCACTTCAGAAAACATCAACTTCTACGGCGATAATCGTGCGGTAGAGCTACCAAATAGTGGTTTGACACCACGTCTTTCTTTTGCCTGGTGGCAAGACAAACCACAATGGGAGAACCAGGATTGGTTACCACCTAACTTAGCCACTGACCTCAGTTTTGCTCAGTATGTTGCCAATGAGGACCCAGCTTTGGATGCTATTTGGGAGTACGATGATGACAGTTCGATTGTCGATCCTATGACTCACCTGGAGGCCTTATTCACGGCAGGAAAGATGGATCAAATTGCACCGGAGGCGAAGCGTATGGTCGCGGATCCACGCTATCAGTATTATCCCTTTGAAGATCGATTGAATAGGGCAGGGTATCAGCTGATGGGAGATGATCAGCTACAACCAGCCTTGTTTGTTTTCCAATTAGTAACGGACCTGTTCCCAGATTCGGCTAATGCCTGGGATAGCCTGGCGGAAGCACATTGGAAAACTGGAGACCTAGAGACAGCTAGAGCGCTTTACAACAAAGCCATTAGCATGGACCCGAATGGTCCTACAGGTGATAATGCACGAAATATGCTGGAAGAAATGAAGAAAGGAGAGTAGGCCTTCGCCGGAGGGCGGAAATTCAAATAGCTATTTATAGGATTTCCGCTTTCCTTTACTCTTCTTCTTGATCGCGAACCTGCTCCAGGAAAGCTTTTATCTCCTGGAGGCTATTGAGGAATTCCGCCTTCTTTTTCTGGAATTTTTGCTTGCGCTTGATCTCTTGCTTGGCACCCTCTAAGGTGAAGCCCCGTTCCTTTACGAGCTCATGAATAAGCTCAAATTGCCGGATGTTCTTCGGCGTGAAGCGACGATCTCCCTTGCTATTTTTGTGCGGACGCAAGAAGTCGAACTCGTTCTCCCAGAAACGGATCAGGGATTTGGAGACCTGAAACATTTCAGCTACCTCTCCAATTGTGTAATAGCGTTTATCAAGTGGTAGATCAGGCATGGCTGGGGTAGGGATAAATAATTAGGGCCAAGCAGCGTCGCTACTCAGCCCTAAAGATAACTTATGATCTAGTCCGAGCAAAGTTAATTCGGACTTAGATGTAGATCAAGACAGATGAATACTGTCTTACCCTTTCTGTTCCTTATAGATTAGGAATAGTCAACTCCTGATCTGGGTGGATGACATCTGGGTTCTTCAAGATGTCAGTGTTCGCATTGAAGATGTGCATGTACTTCATAGCGTCACCATAGTAGTGCTTAGCAATCTTGCTCAAAGAATCACCACCCTTTACGGTGTGCTTGGCGAAATAGTCTGTTGTAGCTACTTTGATGTCAGCCATCAAATCAGCTGGGCTATCACCACCAATTTCCTTGATTTTATCCCACAGTACGTTTTTGTCATACTGAGTAGCAGCAGTGCCACCAATTTTTAGACGGCCATCAGTTTCTTCAACAAAGCCATCTTGAATACCTAATTCTTCTCCTAGGCTTAGAACGGGGCGATATTTGTCTTGTAAAGACATACTTTCGGATTTTTTTAAGGTGAAATGAAATTAATCAGTATAATATTTTCTCGTTGAGGAAGGGTCACGAAACTTTTATGTTGCAATTCCGTTAAATCCAGTCTCAATGATAACAAAGTTCTTTGTAACTTTGTCAATGTATTGACGCAAAACACCGTACCGGTCACACTTTATTTTGAAAAAAGTTAATCACTTAATTTTTGGTTAACTACGGTCAGGATAGCATTAAACGAAAAACAATGCCGGTAATAGCTAAACTCTGTGCGGTTCTAATGTTGTGCATGTTGTTCCGTTGTCCAGTGATTGGACAGCGGGTTTGCGCACGTCTGGCTGCCAAGTCATTTGATTGCACCAAGGGCAATACCCTTATAAAGTCGTTAGATCGCAGCCGCATGCTGACCGATCAAGGGAAGACTTTTCTCTCATTGGGCGTGCAATACAACCGAGCTACTACCCCTTCTTCTCCTGGTGCACTTACCATCGAACGCGAAACTAGAGTTGGATTACCCTTAATGGCGGGTTATCGCCTGGGTAAATGCTCGTTAGAAGCTGGAGCCTTCGTTGGTGTCAATATGCTCCGCCCGCAGGAAAGTTTTTGGTTTGACCGTCCGGAGTTGAATTCAGTTGGCAGACGTGGTGGGAATGTTGATCCTACTGCCACTTTAATGCTAGGCGTCGGTTTTCAGTTCTCACAAGACACACGTCTTAATCTTCGCTACACCCACCTCAGAGAAGAAGTCCTCAGCGACTCGGTATTAGGCAACGTTCAGCTCGGCTGGAGCTGGAGCCTCTAATCTTTCTTTTTTATCCATTTTTTGATAGAGTCTTAAAAAAGCAGGTGAAGCATCTGGCATATTCTATTTTTGCGTTATGAATAGAAAGAATATGCTACGCCGCACCATTGTGCTGTTAGGAAGCTTATTATTACTGCTCACCCTTTGGCAGTGTGCTAACCCCATCTCACCTACCGGTGGCCCTCGTGATGAGCAACCACCGCGGATTGATTCTACTCGGTCTACACCTAATATGCAGACCAATTTTCGCCCACAGGAAATTGAGCTAACCTTCGATGAATGGGTAAAACTGGAACAAGCCAATCAACAAGTGGTGATTTCCCCGCCGGTTCAAGGATATGAGGTAAGCCTAAAGGGGAAGACTGTAACCGTTGACTTAGGGGATGAAGATACACTCCGGACGAATGTTACCTACGTTATTCAGTTTGGTGAAGCGGTAAAGGACTTAACGGAGAGCAACCCTGCCGAAGATCTTCGCTTTGTTTTTTCTACCGGGCCATATATCGATTCTTTAGAGCTTTCTGGCCAAGTGCTCGATGCGTATACCGCAGAGCCGGTGCCCCAGACCTTGGTTATGCTCTACGACAATCTAGCCGATACGGTGTTTCGCACGACGAAACCCTTCTACTTTGGCCGTACGAACGAAGAAGGGCAGTTTCGGATCTCCAACTTACGCCCCGGGCAATATAAGCTCACGGCTCTGGAAGATGCTGATGCAAATTATCGCTTCAACCAAGTAGCAGAACGTATAGCGTTTCAGGCAGAGCCCATTACCATTAGTCCAGATACATCGGCCAGGATTAGCCTTAGACTGTTTCGTGAGGAACTGCCATTGCAGGTACAGGAAGTAGACTCTAGCCGTTGGGGGCTCCTGAAATTGACCTTCAATAGACCACCTACCGAAGAGCTAAACCTGCTGACTGAGGAGACGTATTTACCGACTGGCCGGGCAGACTCTCTTATTCTATGGCACCAAGTAGCCAGCCGCTGGCCATTGATCATTACGGCAGATACTACACTCAGGGATACATTAACCGTTCCTGCAGCACCAGCTTCACGGGCAACCGCTCAGGAGGCGATCGCAACCTTTAATATTCCCGGTGAGTCACCATTAAAACATTCCCCCGCTAAGCCATTACGTATAGGGTTTAGTCGCCCAATAACGGCAGTAGATACCTCCTTGGTGAGCTTGTTGCAGGATACTTTGCCGGACCGCCTACCTATTCGCTGGGAAATTGACAGTACTGATCAACGTATTCTCAGTGTGCGGCGTGGCCTGAAGGAGAACGCTAATTACCGCTTGGAGTTCCTTCCAGGCGCCGTTACTGATTACTGGGGAATTGCCTCAACCGACACCCTGCAACGCAGATGGACGACTGTAGATATCAAGAACTTTGGTAACCTGCAGATTCGCTACACGAATGCGGATACGAGTATCCAGTACCATATACGATTACTGGTGAAAGGGCAGGAGCCGGTAGCCACATTCAATTACGAAGGACAAGGGAGTTATTCGGATGAGGTCAAATCTCTTGCACCTGGTGATTATCAGCTTGAAATTATTGAGGACCTGAATCGTAATGACCGATGGGACGCTGGTAAGTATGATACAAAACGCCAGCCAGAACGAGTCTTCATTCGAACATTAGAGACTTTACGAGCCAACTGGGACTTGGAAGTAGATGTCGATTTAGGGACCTTATTTGAAAGTTAAGTGATTAACTTTATTTGATTTTTGTTGGAATCAAAGTGCGACTAATCCTAACTTTACTGTAATAGACGAGAAAACATTGTGAATCACACTCAAGATAAGTTTTTAGGGACCATTTAAATAAGCACGGTATTACAGACTACTTTTGCACCCGGCCTCACGGTCGGGTGCCTTTTTTTTACCCCTTAACGAAGGTTGCCCTCCAGCTCATTTTTGCCGCCGTTGCTTGCAGCCAGCGCTCGATATAGAAGAACGAATAGTAATAGAGTATTGGGTCAAAAGCGTAGTCTGCTACTCCTAGAAGTGCATTAGAAGTGAGTTGTCCTTTTTCAAGCGGCCGCTTGAGAATATTCGAAAATAACTTAAGGTGGAAGTGGTATAGCGGAGAGTATATCTCCTCCGGTCTCTTGCGCAATCGGCGTTTGAAATACCGAAGCCGTTTCTCCATTTTTTCAAGTTGTTGGCTGTCGGTTAGAAGGATGAGTTCAACCAGGTTCACACTACGCTCTAGAGAAGGGTCTTTGCTCATCGTACTATTCCGATAGGCTTCGAGGTATTTTTCAGCGCGCTCATAGTCGCCTTTTATCAGACGAACCACAGCGAGGGTGACATAGATTCGAAGAGTAGTTCGTGATAGTCCAAATGTGTAACGTTCTAAGTGCTTGATACAGTCTGATTCCAGGAGACCAGTAATCTTATCCCACTCCTGATGTAGATAATATACTTGGAGGCGCGCCCAGAGGAAATACAGGTAATGTGGGGAGTACTGTGGATGTCGCGCAATGAGCCTTCGTGCTCTTTGCGCAATTTCGTTGACGTAACTAATACTGGGGAGTTGGCGTGTAGAGCTAGCCGCGTGGCGTAAGGCCTGAAGGTAGGAAAGAGGCATTTCCTCTTTCCAGCCAGGTTCCAAATTAAAGCCTTCCAAAATAAGCTCGCGATACTGCGTTGCCGTCTTCTCATCACCCAGCAATTCAGTGCAAACAGCCATGTTTTGCATCCAGGCTAGCAAGCTGCCTCGATCTAGGAATTCCGCAGGGAAATGATATAGCGTTTGGTGAATGTTTTGAAGCTTGCGATGCCGCTTAGGCGTGAAGGGATTCCAGTCTTCCAGTTGCTTTTGGATTGCAGTTAGTCGCTGCTTTTGGTACATGATTCCTTGCAGGTGTACCAGCTCTTCGTAGTGTTGGCCAGCCTCGGGATCTGAGAAGTCTAGCTCCAGATGTTGAATTTCGTGTAGTCTCTCCAATACCTCATATTGGTACAGTGTCAGGCCATATTTAGCGCAAAGGAGTTCCAGGCGTTGAAGCTTCTTGGTGGCTTCTCGATAATGCTCGCGTTCGAGTAGTATGTCTGCCTCTTCTAATCCTAGACGAATCTTTGATTTTGCGTTGCGTTTGCCAGTATTTGCTATCAGGCTTTTTAGGAGAAGTTCTTGGAGCTGATGCTTAAGTACCTTGAATTGATTGGGGGGTACTGCAAGTGCCGTGCGGACACCGTTTTCATCATAAGCGTCCGCTTTGTTTAGTAGGTCGAATAGCGTTGTTAGCCGATTGTTAGTCGAAGCAAAGTGGGTTTTGAAATACCGCTTCTCGGCTGGTGATAGACTGTTTACCAGCTTCCAGACGTGTGCTTTTGGGCTATTCATGTCTCTAATTTCGCAAAAAAAGACTGAATTAAACCATTAACTTTTAAAATATAGTGTAATGTCTTGCTAGAAGGGAGGGTCTTGCCCTAAAAAGACCTTGGCAAAGAATAGAACGAGGATAATGGCCAAGGCCCATAACACCCAGCGCCAGTTTTGATCTGGGCTAAGTGTTTCATCTTCGTTATGCCACATGTCAACTTCTTTCAGAGCTATTACGGCCTGCT
This sequence comes from uncultured Lewinella sp., assembly GCA_913057725.1. GTDB lineage: Bacteria > Bacteroidota > Bacteroidia > Chitinophagales > Saprospiraceae > Lewinella. The sequence continues at coordinate 18,848 of CAJXOS010000005.1, read as the reverse complement.
CGAAGTCGCGTTCACGGATATGCAGCCCAATCCACCCCTGCCCAGTAGGCAGCATGGTTTGTGCGTTGGAGCTAGTGATAAAACTGGGGATGCCCACCTGTCTCAGCTGTAAGGCAGCCAACTGTGCTTCGGAATCAAGATAAAAATACCGAAGCACCATGGTGGGTTCATCACCCGGTTCCCAATAATCAAGTATAGTAGTGGTCGACATAAGTTGTGCTTAGCTATGCCTCAGCTTCTTCAGCGGCCAGCTCTGCGGCATTGATCTTCTCTATTTCCAAATCGATGAAGTACAGGCTCTGTGGTCCGGTACCGATCAATTTGATCTTATCCAGGATACTGCGCATCAATGCTTCTTCTTCACGCTGCTCATTTACATACCACTGCAGGAATACACTCGTGCTGTGATCATTTTCCTGGTTAGCTAATGCTACTAGTTCATTGATGGAGGCAGTTACTTTCTGCTCGTGCTTATATACCTCTTTGAACAGCTCCTGGATAGAATCAAATTCATGTGGAGCTTGAGGAATTGCTGGAGTAAGAGCATGACCATCTACTTCCGATAGGTACTCAAAAATCTTCAGCATGTGTTCACGTTCTTCCTCAGATTGGCGGTGCATAAACTGAGCACAACCATCTAGACCTTCACGGTCGCACCAGGAAGCCATAGACAAGTATAGAAAAGAAGCATAGCCCTCCAAGGAAATTTGCTTGTTCAGGGCGCCAGTCATTGCTTCTGAAATCATATGTAGTTGTTTTAATTCTTGCTGATAAAATCACCGTAAAAGTAAACCCTGAGCGGTGATATTAAGTTGTAAAGGCCATGAAAATATACAAAAAATATCAGCTCACTGATCGCGACTTAGATCGCATTATCGAGATGGCCTGGGAGGACCGGACGCCTTTCGATGCAATCACCAAGCAGTTTGGCCTAAACGAAGCAGAAGTGATCAAGCTAATGCGCCGTGAGATGCACCCTCGCAATTGGCGAAAGTGGCGGGCACGCGTGCAAGGTCGGAGCACCAAGCACAGCCGCAAAATGGTAGATGGTGTTGACCGCTTTAAGTCTAAAGCACAACGGCATATTAGTTTGAATCGAGTGAGTAAGCGGAAAAAGTAATATTACAGACGATATTATGTGTATGCTAATTCTGCTTGAGCTTCCGTTTGTATGGTGGCAATCAATTACCTTTGCCCCGCAATAAAATGACGATATTCCAAATGAAACCAACGCTTGTAATTTTGGCCGCCGGTATGGGTAGCCGCTACGGAGGACTAAAACAGATTGATGGTGTAGGTCCGAACGAAGAACCTATCATTGAGTATTCTATCTACGATGCCATTCGCGCTGGTTTTGGAAAGGTCGTATTCATAATTCGCCGTGATATTGAAGCGGCGTTCCGGGAAGTCTTTGCTGGCAAATTCGATGATCAGATCGAAGTAGACTATGTCTTCCAGGAAGTGGATAGCTTCGTGCCAGCTGGAACAGACACCGATTACCGTGAAAAGCCATGGGGAACCGCACACGCTATGTTGGTTGCTGCCCCAGCCGTAAATGAACCCTTCGCAGTAATCAATGCTGATGATTACTACGGTGTGGAGGCCTTCCGCACTATTCATAAATTCCTTACCGAAGATTGTACGCCTAAGCAGCACTCGATGGTAGGGTACATTCTACGCAATACACTATCTGATCACGGTACAGTGAACCGCGGTGTCGCTACCGCAGAGGATGGGTACCTGTCAGGTATCGTTGAACGACTCAAGATTGGCCATCGTGATGGCGGTGTTTCTTTCCTATTGGAGGAAGCAGCACATCCACTGCACATTGATAGCATCGTGAGTATGAACTTCTGGGGTTTTCACCCCGCCATTTTCGACCAGACGGAGAAGATGTTCCACGATTTTGTGGCTTCAACCGCCGGCCAGCCGCGAGCAGAGTTTCTTATTCCTGAGGTAGTGGATGAGCTTATCAAATCAGGGGAAGCCAAGGTGCGTGTGCTTACCAGTGAAGACCGCTGGTACGGTGTTACCTACAAGGAAGACAAGCCAATGGTCGTGGACGCCTTTAAGAAGCTTCTAGCTGATGAGGTGTACCCTAACCGCTTGTGGTAAGCCTTTACTGAAGTTTCCAGCCAATTAGGGCAACTTCCCAAATTTTCTTGACTGTACGTCCAAATGCTTTTTCCTGTCGAAATACTATGACTTCGGCCTCGACTTGCTGTGCCTGCCCGTCTATGAGGACACCGACCTTGTAGAGCCAGGCTGTTTGTCCAAGAGGGGCTAGTTTCTCTTTTAGGGAGATGTCTTGCAACTCCATTGCTGGAGCAGTGTTGTAAGGGATGTTCTCTGCTCGGTGGGGGAGTTCATCCTTTATTATTACTAGTAGCAAATCCGGATCGTAAAGGAGTTGTTCAAATTCCGTTAGTAAGACCTCATACAAGTCGGGATCCTGATGGTGAGTACGCAGGAGGTTGTAGTATTCGACAAACTCTCCGATAAGCTGCCGTGCGCGCATTTCAAAAGCCATCTCTTGTTCCTCGGAGAGGGTGAAGCTGGAGAAGTCACGCTCCAGGTTTGCTTCTGATCCCTGAGGGGGAAGTGCCACCGATTGTGCCCATCCGAACTGAGCGCTGAGCAGCACAAAAACTAGTGGCCAATATCGTTTCCAATATTTTTTCATAGTTCCTTTATCGTGAATCGGAGTTCAATAACCTTTCCGTCCAGATAGGTGGTCTGTAAGACCTCCACTCCTTGGAGGGTGTTAATCGGGATCGTCATGCGATTGATGAATTCCGTTTTGTTCAAAATATCCATACCGTATCGCCCAGCCGGATCAACTTGGTAGATGACGGCATCATCTGCAAATATCTGTTCTAGCTGTTCCCGCCGTTTCTTCCAATCTGATACTTTCGAATTGGAGAAATAGTGGATCATCAGAGCATAGTCATCTGCTTGTAAATACACATCTCTTTTATCGGTCCGTCCGAGCGATGCCATCGCTAGTGTGTCCGGAAAATAGTAGGGCGCGGTAAAGACCAATTGCGATATATCTTGATCAACTCTATCTAGTACTATACAGGACTGGCCCGTTTCCGTCTGTTGCTGTTGAATCATTTTTCCATCCATCCACAGGTTTACATTTATAGGCACCTCTGTGATGGCTTGTTGTCGGAGGGCATCATAAAAGCACAACGTCACTACATTTTGTGAGCGTGGCCACCAACTAAATGCCGCCAGTATCAACAGCAGCCCGATCAATCCTAGTCCTAATACCCAAGTGTTTCTGGCGCTATTAGGGCGCTTCTCTTGCGCAAAACGAAAGGCTTCCCAAGACGCATAACCCACAAAACGCGCTAGCAAATCAAGGGTGTCAATGCGAGGGAGCTTTTCATTGTGAACGACCTTCAGGTGCGTATAGAACCACTTTTCACTGACCCGATCATGCAGTTGCTGCTCCAGCATGTTCTGGAAATTGAGAATATCGGCTTGCCGAAAATCTGCTAAAGTGCCTTGAAAATGAGGATAGGCCTGCCGATAACGGTCCAAAACCGCAGTCTTGAGTTGAGCAAATGCGCGCAATCCTTCATTCATTTTCCAATATCACTTTTATCTCCCTTAAGGTAGGAGGAATTGTCTTGTAAATCAATTGTAAAACGTTTTGCGGGACTTCTACTGCGCATCTACAGGTCATTTCTGGTAGGGGGATGACAGCTTGCGGTCTATTTCATCAAAATCACAAATCCGTAAGTAATGAAAAACATCGTATTCGTATCGACCTTCCTATTCTGTCTAATCATGCTACCTATCACCATGCTCAATGGCCAAGAAGGATATTCCTCCGCAGCCATGAGTATGAGCCAAGCTAAATCTGGGCAATTGATCCTTCCAAAACCTGGGGAGGTAATAGAGGAGGAATATTTCAATTACCACATCCATCAATTACCGCGCCCTTCTGCGCAGGCAGGAGCTGCTTTAGATGCTCAATGGATTGGGATAGGCCCAGGGCGTTCTTTACTGCAGTTCGGGCTTTCGACTTTGCGGCTTGAAGAGTTGCCAGGTCAGCAGCGAGTCAATGTGTCTCTGGTAGTGGACAAAAGTGGGAGTATGAGCTATGAGGATAAACTGGTGAAGACTAAGCAAGCTATGCTAGCTTTTCTAGATCAATTGCATCCAGAAGATCGCCTGTCCATCGTCACCTTTGATCATTTGGCAGAGGTAGTACTGCACTGCCAGGCAGTAGGAGATAAAGTGGCGGCGCGAAAGGCAATCAACAATATCCAGTGGGGAGGCAGTACCAATATGCCCGGCGGAATTCAGTTGGGATACCAAACGCTACTAGGTGGTGCTGAAATGGGGCGCGATAACCGAATGATTATCCTCACGGATGCGCTGACAAATACCGGAGTCATTGATCCGGAAGCTATCGTCAAGCAGACGGAGGGCTACCGCGCGGATGTAGAATTAAGCTACTCCATGATTGGTGTTGGCATTGATTTTAATTACGAGCTCACCCGCTTAATGACGGCTAATGGCCGCGATCAGGTGCACTTCATCAGCAACCCCGATGATATTGAGAAAATCTTCGTGCAAGAGGTGGAGTCGCTTTTATACCCTATTGGTCGCAATCCGCAGCTGCGCATAAGCTTGCCGCAAGGGCTCCGTCTACAACAACTCTATGGTTATCAACCTAACATAAATGGAAATACAATAGAGATGCGCCTACGCGATTTTAACGCTGGCCTCAGCCAAGTGGTGCTACTAGAGGTGACGGGTGACCCTCGCTTGCTTTCGAACGTTAGTGCTACCCTCAACTATCGGAAGCCCGGACAAGGTCCTGAGGTTCGCCTGAACACAAGCTTGAGTGAAGCGCGTGGCAATAATGACCTGGCAAAGAATCTAGCTATTGCCAAGATGGCCGCGAGTTTAAAAGCGATGGCGGAGCACTATCACAATGGTAAGCCAGATGCAGCTGAGGATGCCCTGGATGTTCAAATTGGCCTGGTAAAGAATGAATTTCCAGCCCCTCGTGATGCCGATATTGACCGGATGCTAGAAATCCTGGAAAACTATCGAAAGAACGTACGAAGCTTAGCGCATCGCTAGCCAAGAAAATCAGAAATAGCTTAGGGTGACAAATATCATAGATCGACTTGACAATGGTCAGGTTCCGCTACAGGGGGAAATTCCACTTTTGTGACAGCGGCTAGGCCAATTGTTACTCAGCTCTGCCGCCCAAACCAAACTAGCAAGTATTTATGAAGAAGAGGATGCCTGTCGCAAAAATTATGACCGCCAACCCAGTCAGTGTTAATCTGTCCAATGATCTCAATGATGTAGTGGAGATTTTTGAACAGAAGAAAATCCGCCACCTACCTGTGGTTTCAGGAGAAGAACTGATCGGGATGATTAGTAAGACGGATATTGATCGCATCTCCTATATCTACCGTTTCGGAGAAGAGGAAGCGAGTCGAGTATTCAACACTACGCTCAAGCTGGATCAAGTGATGAGCAAGCAATTAGACACAATCCAGGCGGATGACCAGGTTAAGGATGCTGCCGCTTTATTGGCCAAAGGTGAATACCACGCACTGCCAGTAATGGAAGGACAAAAACTGACCGGGATTGTGACTTCAACTGATGTAATCAATTATCTGCTTGAGCAGTATTGATAAAGATATTTCACACCTGATGATTTGAGCTTTTTTGATTAAGGATTGTTAGTTAAGAGAGTCTGGTTCGGTAGCCCCACTACTGGCCAGACTTTTTCTTTTCAGGAATATGCCTCTCCTTTCTAGGTTTCAGAAACCTGACTATTCGCGCATTTTCGTTTTTCTCGCATAGGCTGTACTAGTAAATTTGATAGCAATTAATCGCGCTCATCGAGGCTGCGAGTAACCCACATTGAAAAAGCTATCAGTATGAAAAAAACGCTATACGCACTCTCGAGCGTACTTCTACTCTCCGTATCTAGTTTTGCTCAAAACACGGAATTGATCAATGGAAGGCTCCGAGCTACCATTGGTTCTCAGGGTCAAACCACATTTGTTAATCCCGGCCACAGCTTCCTTGATGTTATGGAAGATGGTGAATGGGTTTCTCTGATCCTGGAGGCGGGCCTCCTTATCGGCGGGCAGGACCCTAATGGTGAGCTGGTTTTGTACAGTACTCAGGGGGCAGACCTAGAGGCTGGTATCCGCGATCTTGGCGTGGAGATAAGCCAACCCTGGCGCGTGACGGGTGAGCAGATATTAGCACACTTGGCAGACTACAACGACAATGGCGTAGTCGATAACCCCATTTTTGAAATCTTTGCCTGGCCGGGCACTGGAAGTGCTTCTTCTGAAGAATACAATGGCTTCCCGCTTTGGGATGATCAGAATATTTTTCAAATGTCTGGTTTTTGGGATTCAGTGTCCAACGGCAGCTACTTTCCTAGCCAGGGCGACTATCCTATCGTGTCTATTAGAGGATGTTTGGATGCTGAACCACGTACAATCCCTGAAGAGATGATCTTCATTCCAATCCTACTGAGAGATGACAATGGACAGCTCGTTTTTGAAGTACAGCTCACGGCTTTTCGCTTCGGCTGTGAGGAAATGGGTTCAGCGATTGGTAACTCCCTGTTCTTCCATTACAAGATTCTCAATGTCTCAGGGATGCAGTTTGATAACGTCTACGTTGGCTATTGGGCCGATGGTGATCTAGGCTGTTATCGAGATGACTACTTGGGCGTCTTTGACGATCGCAAAGCGGTCTATTTCTACAATGCTCGAGCAGAGGATAGTTTCTGCGAACTTTCCGATGATAATCGTTTTTCTGGCCCACCTGCTGCCTTTGCTATTGATATTCTGCGTGGTCCGCTTGACCAGACCGGTACGGAAATTCCACTTAGCAACGTAATGCCCATTTACAACGGCTCAGTGATTCAGTCTGTTCCGCCAGCCACTACCGATCCGGCGACGATTATGGAGTACTACAACTATTTGAGTGGCCGATGGCGAGACGGTTCACCACTGGTGGACCAAGGCATTGGCTACGGAGGCGAAGGAGAACAGGTAGCATTTCCTTTTACCGGAGACCCAGCTGCTAATACGGGCTGGACAGAAATAGGGGAGGATAACCCTATAGCTGACCGTAGAGCAATCATGTCTTCAGGGCCGTTTACCTTGCTTCCTGGGGCTATTAATGAATTTATTTTCTCCTTGACATTTAGCCAGGAACCAGACTTAGATCACCTACAGCAGATTACTGAACTGCGTAGTAAAATCGATACCGTTCAAGCTTTTTTTGATAGCTGCTTTGACCTTAGTGGTATGATGCCGGGTGTTTGTACTCCTCTGCTTACCGGTACAGAGGACGAACTTATCCCAACGAACAACCAACTCTTATTGTACCCCAATCCTGCTAGTAACCAAGTGAATATTTCTTTCCCAGTCAATGAGTCGGGAACGCTTGCTGTGTTCTCTGCTGATGGCCGCATGCTCCTGCAAAAACGCACACTCTCTGATCGTATTACCCTTGACCTCCAGGACTGGCCGAAAGGTCTCTATGTTGTCCGTTGGAAAGGGGAGTATGAGTTACGCTTCAATAAGTTACTCGTAGATTGATTGAAAGGCGGTAGGCTTTGCAACATAGCCGGCTTCACCCAACGGGCATTTCATGTGGAGATCAAAGTTGGGTGAAGGCCGCACTTCAGTCTTGGTTATTAATACCCTGTAGCAGGGCAGTGAAACTGTCGTGTAGAGGGGCAGAAATCCCTAACTTCTTCGCCTTTTGGCTGATAATACCACTCTTTGCCATTACCTCAATGGGGCGGCCTGCTAGCCGATCACTCAGCATTGAGCTCCCTTTTTGAGGAGGGTAGGTTTTGAGTTTTTCTAAAATAGCGTCTGTATAGTTGTCCTGTATATGGGCGCCGTCGGCTCTTGCTACTCGCACACCTTCCTCAAGCGACTTTCTGTATAATTCCCATATATCCTTCTGTTGGAATACCTTGCAAGTCCGCTCCGTCAAGCAAGTGATCGCTCCCAGAGAGGCACTTTCGATAAGTTTTTCCCAACTGGCAGTCTTGAAATCAGTGCTTAGCTGTACCGTAATTGTGCCTGCCTCCAAGAGGCGCTGTAGAGGTAGACTTAGCTGATGCTGTGGTATAATTAGCCGTGCAGGACCTTGTTGAGTGAAGCTCTGTGTCGCATCATCAAACTGAGTTGGAGCATCTACGAGGCAAGGAAGGATCTTGTTGGCTGTCGCGTAGGGGAGAAGTGGCTCCCTAAGATCCAGGCCGTTTCTAAGAATAACTACGTTAGTGGCCGGGCTAACGATCTTTTCAAACCAATTTTCAGCACCCGGGTAGTGGTAAGTCTTCAAGCAAATGAAGAGCCAATCCAGAGCTATAGCCCTCGGCTCAGTGATACTCTGGAGCTTTCGCTCCATTTTCTTTCCACTTTTCGATAAAAAACGAAATTCTGTTAGCGGTCGGCGGGTGAGGTAGGAGCGTTGGACTCCTGACTTTTCCATCAATTGGGCCGCCATCAAATGACCAATGGCTCCCATGCCGAGTATGCCAACTTGGAGCATGCTATTCGACGCGCTCGTAGCAACCTATGTCCGGATCTGCATCACGAGGTGTACCGAGTAAGTCCAGCGGGAATGCTGGCAGTACCGTTCCACGATCCTTGGCTAGTGAAAGTGTATCAAGCTGGTAGTTATCTTCGGTCCGGTCAAGGAACAAAGCATCGCCTTGTTCGCCGTTGATACAGTCGAGGCAATAGGTCGAGAAAAAGTCGCCGTAGCGAGCATCATCTCGGGTAAGGAGCTCGTCCACTTTTACCAGGCAGTGATCCATGTTTAGTTGGAACAGGGCTGCTTCTTCACGCTCAGAGGCATCCTGGATGATAATTTCATCTCGCCGCGAACCAAAGAAGATACAGTTGGTGAAGTCTGCCTCTAACGGGAAAATCGAGTTAACAGAACAGTCATCATTATAGCATTGGAAGTTGTTCATCGCTACTGCTGAGGCGTCGACTCCAAAATTAGCGACAGTACAATAATCCAGTTGATAGCTACCGCCGTGGGTAAACTGGATGGCATTGGCTCCATTATCGTAGAACAAGCAGTTGTCGGCCGTCACTTCACTGTGGATCCCAATCAAGCCGTTACCTGCTGTAGTGTGTATCTGTACATTGCTCAGCGTCACTTCTGCAGCAGAGTCAGCGTATACTCCAAAGATCGAATTCTTAATGGTGGTGTGTTCAATGATATTACCTTGGCTTTCGCGGCCAATGACAATACCGAGCCACTGTCCTGGTTGTTCGGCAAAGCCTGCTTCCAGGCGATCGCCTTCAACGGTGATTGGGTTTTCTCTGGTACCCGCCAGGTGTATTTGGCCATTGGGCAAAGTGAATAGGAAACCATCATTGAATACACCCAATAGTTCATTTTGTGCGATACCACCATGCACATAGATATGAGTGCCGGCAGTAACCTCTAATAGACATTCGTCAATGAAAATTTCACCGTAAATCACATAAGGTAATGGACTATCCCAGGTTATTGTACTGTTCTCACAACTGAGCACAACTGGTACGCCCCGATTGAAACGGCTTGGGAAGTAGTTGGCATTTTGCCCCCAAGCCTCCAGTTGAACGAACTGTTCTTTGCTGCCTGTCTTTACTACCAGGCGATCCTCAATAACGAAGGGGCTAGCTGATACCGGCTCATCAGGGTCAATGGTTACTTCCACGAAAACATAAATAGAGTCGTTGTCCCAGATGATGACATCTTCTACCAGGCTGCCAGGAACACCATCGGCATTGAAGATGAACTCTACCCCTGTAGTACCTTCTACGTAGATTTCATCTAGTTGCACTGGCTGGTCGGTATCATTATAAATTTTCACCGAGCGGGTAGCAGAACCCAGTTCGGTGAAAACCGTATCAAAGCGCAAGGTGTCTAATTCAAAACGAAGACTTACCCCATCGCCCATCAGAAATTTCTGATCTGGGTCACAAGCAGAGAACCAGAGGCCAACACCCAAGAGGGCGGCAAATAACAAGCGATAAGAAAACCGAAATGAGAACATACAACTGTACGATTTTTCAGGGCAAAGATGATCGAAGCTTGGCAAACGTAATGTTGCCTACCCGGCAAAGCTTAGTTCTTTACCGGACAATGACATCTTAAAATGCGCCCAAAGGTACAGTCTTTAACGCGTTGCGGGAAATAGTTGTTGGACGGCAGCCTCACGATAACTAAAAATCTGATCGACCATACGCTCCACAAATAGCCAGTTGGCAATAGTGCCTATCGGACCAAAGGGCACTTGGTAGTGCAGAATGTCCGTCATTTCCGTGCCGCCTTCTACCGCTTTAAAGTGATGTTGATGGTGCCAAAGCGCATACGGCCCCACCCGCTGATCGTCAATAAAGAATTCTTTGTCGCGTATTTGAGTGATCTCCGTAACCCAGTGCATAGGGATACCCAGCAACGGGCTAATGGTGTATTGAATAACCATGCCAGGGTACATCTCTACCCCTTTGATAGGACTCAGTATGTTGAAGGAAACATGATCGGGAGTCATCTCCTCCAGGTTTTCCGGACGAGAGAAAAATGCCCAAACCTCCTCCAAGGGGCGAGGTACAAAGATGGTCCACTGCTTGCGTTTAGGTTGCATGTATGTTTGTTTATGCTGTAGGCTAAATCGCAAAACGGGCGGTTTTGTTCAGCTCGGATGTAATCCTATCAGCCAAAAAAAATGTAAAAAAAATGGCATACTTGCTTCATACATGAATATTTCCTTATATTTGTCAAGTGAGTCGAAAGGCTCTGTGTTTTGATTAATCCCAATAACGATCCCATGAACGAAGTAACACTTCTTTACCGCGCACTGGTATGCGGTATTTTCACTCCTCAAGTTTCGTAGCGTTTTCGCTCCTCAGTGGTCACTGTAGGGGCTAAAGTCGTTTGAGGAAATAGCACTATCGCTAAATAATTTTCGGGAACAGTATTGGTGGTTTTTCTTGATAGAATTTACTACTCCCTTCATTGGGAGTTCAGTATATACGATGCAAGTAGGTTTGTAAAGGGTTTCTCATACAGAGAATTTTTGGAGAGCGGACATTTTAGTCCGCTCTACTTTTTTTACCCCATCACCCAGAAAGCAGACTTTCCCTTGAGTTTTCTATTCCAGCGCTTTAATTCTCCGGTAAGAAACGTAGGAGCCTGCTCTGTCTTCTTGAAGCAAAAACGCTTTGGAAGCTTAGTATACAGCGAACGTGGTGGTTTACAGTTCTTTAGAACGCAGCCCGTTTCGTAGGTGTGGTAGAATATCCGTTCTACACCAATTTCATCCCACAACAACTGTAGCGTAGCGGTGAGCATTGCTTCGTCCCATACTTCTCCGTAGGATTGTAGCACTTCTGATAGATAGCGCTCGCATTCTTCCACTTCCAGGCAGTGACGGCTGCTCTTGGTGGTCCACTCTTTCCACTGGCCATTGGCGTCTCGCTTGCGGTGATGGCGTTCTATTACCTCTGCTTTTGCAGCGCGCCACCAGTCTGATTGTAGCTCCTCGATGAGTGCTTCAGAGAAGTCCTCGCTGATGTCGATACGAGCCCAGGCCAAGGTGAAGTCCTGTTTGTAAGCTCTACTCGGGTGACCACCATACTTAAAGGGGTGTCGGTAGACCTGCGGGTTCATTAGTTTGAAGTACTGCTCGTTGTGGTCGCCAGCAAAGTTTAGTTGAACAACCAAGTTGTACCCCGGTCTTGACACCTGATCCCAGTTGTAGGAGTGTCGATTGCTTGAGCCCCACTCGTCGAAGGTGAGGCGAAATTGTAGTGGTTGGGTAGCCCGCAGTGTTTGCAAGCGCTCGTAGGACAATAGGCCGTCGCCCCACTGCCCGCGTTCTTGCTTGATGAGTGGACGTTCGAGTAGGCGTCCCCAGGAGCTTTGCTGTAGTGTCTGTAGCTTAAGCGGCTTGGCCGCTACCTGACGTTCCAAAAGGTAGCGGGCGTACTCGTCTTTGGCGTAGTAAAACATACGTCGTGGTCCTGCCAGTACATCACTGACCAGGTCCAAAGATGAACGATCCATGGTTTAATACTTGAATGCTTGAATAATGGAGGGCTACCCGATGACGGTTGCTGTTCGTCAGGTATTAGGCCCTAAGCAGAAATGTGGTTGGAGGCGTTGGCCTCAACCAGGAAGAGCGGCTGCCATCAACCCGATCGGGGAGGAGCGCCAAATCGATATGGAACTGATGCGGAACATGGCTTTAATTACATTATTCGCGGAAGGAACATCCCTTAGGGCGTAATTAGTTCCAATGATCACCACTTTTGTGGAATTTGGACGGTAAGTCTACGAATGATCTAGTCAACTTTGAGTAGATCACTCATGCGTTGCCAACCCTTTTCATCTGCTTGCTGCTGACGGCACATCAAGGCATAAGTGTTGTTGAAGCCTAGAGGGGCAAGCCATTTTACGTCATCCAGCCGGGCGCATTCAGATTGCACATAATCATAGACGGCCTCCGCGTCGGTGAAAATGGCAGCACGCAGACTGTCGCTTGGTTGTAGTAGTACTTGGAAGCCGGTGCCAGTGTATTCAGGGTAGAGGTCAATCTCACCGTTTTTTAGGGCATCATAGCAAATTTTGGTGCCGCCTAGTCCCGGTTTTGGGTCTACCTGCAAATTGGTATGGCCTTCAATGAGCTGCTTAAATAACTCTACGAGAATGTACTGCTCTGAAAAGAGCTTTGAACCGATCGTAATCGTGGTCTCGCTTCTTTGGGAAGTATTCTCTTGCCAAAGCCCCATTTTGCGTAGACATTCTTCCGCTACATCTGCCGGAGAGCGCTGAAGGTGATCCACCTCATAATTCAGGCTTGTCATCAGACTATCGCTGATACGCCCCGCCAATAAATTGAGAGTGGTGATGAGTTCTGGATGTTGAACCGCCGTTTCTCCGTTGACGATGGCTGCGCAGTGGTAGGGCGGGAAAGCATGTCGATCATCTTCCAGCACTTTTAGGTGGTAGGCTTGAACGCGCCCATCCGTAGAATAACCACTAATAAGGTCTACTTCTCCCTCTGCAACCGCTCGATACAAGAGACCAGCATTGAGTACAAGGGTATTAAAGCGCAGGCCTGGATAGGTTTGCTGTATGCTAGGAAGGCCGTCTGCCCGGTCGGCAAACTCGGGGTCAAAGGCAGCACTAAGTGCTTGTTGATTAGCTGGTGAGCGCCATCCCCAAAGTGCAATTAAGAAGGGGATAAGTAGCACCGCTGCGTATGATCTTTTAAGCTTGATCTTCTGCATTTGGCCCAACAATTGATCAAAAAGCAAGGCCAAAATAGCAGCCGGTACGGCACCGGCTAAGATCATGTTGTTATTGTTGAGGGCAATACCTCCGAAGATGAACTCGCCAAGACCGCCAGCGCCGATATAGGCCGCGAGAGTTGCCACGCCTACATTGATGACCGCTGCTGTACGCACTCCAGCCATGATAACGGGTAAGGCTAGCGGCAACGTGACGGACTTAAGGATCTGCCAGGGCGTCATTCCCATCCCCGCAGCAGCTTCCTTTACGGCTGGTGCTACACCTTGGATGCCGGTATAGGTGTTCTGAAGTATAGGCAGTATAGCATATAGTAGCAGGGCCAGAATAGCTGGCTTAACACCGATGCCTAATATCGGTATCAAGCTACCCAAGAGGGCTATACTCGGTATAGTTTGCATGAGTCCTGCTACTCCGAGAAATGCGTTGGCTACACGTTGTTGCCCTACCATCCATATACCTAAAGGGATGGCAATCAAGCAAGCTAGAAGAAGTGATATCAGTGTGAGCTGAAGGTGCTCTAGACTTAGCTCCAGCATCTTCTCTCGATTCTCGATCACAAAGTTGATGAAGCTTTCCATTAGTTCTGGCGATTTTGGCGAAGAAAGGCAACCGCAGTCTGGTTGATGTCAGTCAGGTCGAAGACTTGCCCATCTTCGGTCTGGGCCAGTGTGTCAGATGCTTGTTGTAGTAGCTGTTCTTCGACTTCTTTGAGTCGCATGTCTGCTGAGTAGGTCGTTGCAGTACGCGCATCAGTAGACTTAGTATTTGATCCAGGTAACGCAAGATCAGCTACCGTCAACACTTGTAATGCCAGACGCAGTTGTTGACTGCCAAGGAAGGTGCGAACAAATTCATTGGCGGGATTAGCCAAAAGCTGCCGAGGAGTATCCAACTGTTGGAGTTCACCGTGGTCCAACAGGCAAACCTGGTCAGCAAGCTCAAAAGCTTCTTCTAAGTCGTGAGTGACGATGACAGTAGTGGTGTTCTTTAGTGCTTCTAGTTCGCGGAAATCCCGGCGTAATTCCTGGCGAGTTATTTGATCGAGTGCACTAAAGGGCTCGTCCATAAGGAGTACGGGAGGGCTAGCGGCGAGGGCTCTGGCTATACCGACGCGCTGCTGTTGACCACCGCTTAACTCGTGTGGATAACGATCTAGATACTGATCGGATGGTAAACTTAAGCGTTCCAGGAGCTCTCTACTCCTAGCTTGGATAGTCCGCTTTTCATGCTGTAGGAGTTGGGGGACGACTGCAATGTTTTCGGCTACCGTATAATGCGGGAAAAGACCAATTTGCTGAATGACGTAACCCATCTTACGGCGCATTTCCGCTAAGGGAAGCGACGCGGTATCCTGTCCATCGATAAGTATTCTACCGCTAGTTGGTTGGATGAGGCGATTCAGCATTTTCAGGGTGGTGGTTTTACCACTACCACTAGTGCCGACAAGGGCTAAGGTCTGCCCTCGCTCAAGACTGAACGACAAGTCGGCAACGGCTACTTTATCCCCAAAGGTTTTGCGGAGGTTTTCAACGGCGATCATATAAGACAAAGTAAGCAGCTTCTTTGACAAATCTTCCTGCCCGCCGAAAAAAGAATGGATTCTTGAGTGCTACGCGATCAAAGGTGTTTGCCCAGGAAGCCTAGCATTGCCCGATAAAACTCAAAACGGTTTTCCTCGTTTTGGAATCCGTGCCCTTCGTTGTATTTAACCAGATAGGGAACGTCAATGCCGCGATCACGAAGCTGACGAACGATCTGATCCGACTCGTCGATATTCACTCGTGGATCATTAGCACCTTGCGCTACGAAAAGTGGTGCCTGAATCTTGTCGACATGAAATACCGGGGAGGCTGCTCGCATCTCTACCGCGTCCTCATCGGGATGTCCTACCATAGTGTACAGCATGTCGAGGTATGGCTTCCAGTACGGCGGGATCGTATTCATGAAAGTGAACAGGTTACTTACGCCAACGTAGTCGATGGCGCAGGCATACAGTTCAGGCGTGAAAGTAATTCCGGCCAGGGTAGCATAGCCGCCGTAGCTTCCACCGTAGATGGCCACCCGATCCGCATTGGCAATGCCTTCGCTGATTAGCCAATGTACACCATCACTAATATCATCTTGCATAGTGCGACCCCACTGCTTGAAGCCAGCTTCCCAAAACGCTCTGCCGTATCCTGTACTTCCTCGGAAATTAACCTGTAGAACAGCATACCCGCAACCAGCTAGGAGCTGTGCTTCTGGGTTGTAGCCCCAACTATCACGTACCCAAGGTCCACCGTGCGGATTGATAATCACTGGTAGGTTAGTAGGCGTTTTCCCTGGAGGAAGGGTAAGGTATCCGTGGATGGTCAACCCATCACGGCTTTGGTATTGTATAGGCTTCATCGCAGCCATGTCTTCCTCCTTAATCCAGGGGCTGACCTCGCGAATGAGCTCTAGGCTTCGGTCGGTATGGTTGTAGAAGTAGTAAGCGCCTAGCGAGCGGTCGCTAACGGTGCGTAGCAGGAATTTCTCTTCCGCTTTATCCGTGCTCACTACCATGATTTCGTAGTCGCCAAGCTGAGACTTCCAAAAGTTGTACCGTTCCTGAGCAGCCTCGTCAAAGAAATGCACTTGCCGCTTCCAGGTGGTATAGCTAACGCTAGTAAGCACTTTCCGGCGACGAGAATAATGCAGGTTAGAGACGTCCACTTCAGCATGATCAAAGAGTGGGGCGCCGACTTCCTTGGCCTGCTTCATATCAAAGCGGACAATGGCCATTTTATCACGCTCCAAGTTTGAAGCGGCATACATTAGGTGCGGCTCCTGGAAGTCAAAGAACAGCGGGCTGAGGCTTTCCCGAAAGTTGGTCGTGTGAACCACCTTGAAATCATCCTCTTCAGAAGCACGATACAGCAGCTGTTCATTCACGCCACCTACCATGCGGATCGCCGCACGAAGCCGGCCTTTATGGTCGGTAATCCACTGTACAATAGGTTGAAGTGGATCCGTATTTTCTCCAATTTGCTCTAATGCTCCGGTATGAATATTGATTCGATAGGGTTCAAAGAGCTGGGGATTATTCTTGTTGAGCCCAATGATGAGCTCTTCCTCGTTATCTTCTAATTCGTCAATGATCTGGATGGTGACCTCCGGAAAAGGGGTGAGGTCTCTAGCGTTTTGACCATCCTTATTTACAGCAAAGAGTTGAAAGTTCTCGTTGCCACCACTGTCCTTGATGAAAACAATCCGATCGTCGCTGGCCCAAAAAAAGCCGCCAATGCTGCGTTCTGTTTCGGCTGTAATCCGAGTGGCCTGTTCCTCACCAAGGCGGCGTACGTGAATGTTGTTTCGGCGCTCGTAAGGAGCTAGAAAGGCTATGTATTTACCATTAGGCGAAAGCTGAAACGCGATTTGTTCCGGGAGGCGGAAAAAATCCTCAACAGCATAAGATAAATCATCAGGGATGTGAGCACTAAGCACCTCGATGGCTTCCTTGTCGCTAGGAAGCGTAGTGTCACCGGGGACTTGTTGCTTCAGGGGGATGTCCTTCATGTCGTAAAGTAACAGATTTTCAAGCAGCCGAGGAGTTCAAAATGTTGTTATTCGTAACAATTAATCGGTAAAACGGCAGAGATGTTCAAATGAACGGTCAAACTTCATAAACACGCAGCTTGCGCTTTTTGATTCGGCCATTGTCGACTAATTGTATCATTGATGTCAGTTTTGTTCGTTTTACAGCAGCGAAAGCACAGTCTACTTTCAATTCAATACTACCCAGTTCTCCTTTCTTCAATTGGCCTTGCTTAAAGAATAGCCCAGCAATATCTCCTTTTGAGATTTTGTCCCGACGTCCGCCAGAGATAAATACGGTAGCCCACTCAGAAGGTTGCAAAGCAGCCGCTTCCTGTAGTTCTTCTTCCTCCGGATGGCCGATGAATTCTGGTAAATCTTCATTTTGCCAGTGGAGTACGTAAGCGGTACCCTCGCGGTGCATACGAGCAGTACGACCATTGCGGTGCGTGAACTCCTGCTCGTGATGGGGGAGGTGATAGTGAATGATAAATTCGATCTCGGGTACATCAATACCGCGGGCGGCTAAATCTGTGGCGAGGAGTAGTTGGTGGGTGCCGTTGCGAAATTTAATGAGGGAGCGTTCCCGATCGCGCTGATCCATGCCTCCGTAGAAGCAGGCATGACTGATCTTTTGGGAGCTTAGGTAGTCACTCACGCGTTGAATGCTGTCCTTGTAGTTGCAAAAGACAATGCCTGGTCGTGCACCAAGGTGCCGCAGGGCATGTCCGAGGGTTTCTAGCTTGTCTTTCTCCGGAGATACAATTCGCTTGATCTCCAGGCTAGAACTGCCTTCGCCCAAATAATCAATGAGCGTTGGTTTGTTCAATTCTAGAAAATCTGGCCAATCCTCCAGTTTAGTTGCAGAGGTAAGTACCCGCTTTCGAATTTGAGGCACCGCTTCTAAGATAGCTTTCATCTCCTCAGCGAACCCAATTTCTAGCGACTTATCAAATTCATCTAATACCAGAAAGTGCAAGTGTCGCTTGGAGAACGTGCCCCGTTTCATGTGATCGCTGATACGTCCGGGAGTACCAATTAGCAACGCAGGTGGGTGCTTTAGGTCCTCCATGTCTTTAGCGATTGGGCGGCCCCCATAAATGGCATTTACCTTGAAGCCAGTGCCCATATCGCGAGCCACGGTTTCAATCTGGATTGCCAACTCGCGGGAAGGTACCAGGACTAAACCTTGTACTTGCTGCAGAGAAGCGTCAAACTGAGCTAGTACCGGTAACAGAAAGGCAAGGGTCTTACCGCTACCAGTAGGGGAAAGAACCACTACATCATCAGCATGAGCAATAGCCAAGGTGGCTTCTTCCTGCATGGGGTTGAGCGCTTCGATGCCTAGTTTCCGGAGGATCTGCTCCTGATTCTTAAGTGGAGTCTTCATGGCGCAAAAGTACATACTTCAGGCCTTTAATCAGTGCTTTTGATGGCAGTGGGTATTATTTGTCGAAGACAATGGTCTTCGTCATCAAAGAAAGTTGTCCTCCTCGAAGGTTTTCCATGCTTGGGATTTGTACAACTTCGCTATCTTGGGCAGCCAAATTCGACTTTTCGCTATGATTCTCAGTGATATCAAGATTCTGGAAGCCATCGACAAGGGAGAGATCGTCATCGACCCTTTTGATCGTTCTTGCTTAGGTACCAATTCCTATGATGTACACCTGGGCAAGTGGCTGGCCTACTACAAGGATCATATTCTGGATGCGCGTAAACACAACGAAATTGAGTACGTAGAAATTCCGGAAGAGGGCTTTGTGCTACACCCCAATACCCTATATCTAGGAGTAACATTGGAATACACGGAGACGCATGCGACCGTACCCTTCCTGGAAGGTAAAAGTAGCGTAGGGCGCTTAGGTATTGATATCCACGCTACGGCGGGCAAAGGAGACGTAGGTTTCTGCAATACCTGGACGTTGGAGATCTCCTGTACGCACCCAGTT
>CAJXOS010000004.1 GCA_913057725.1 uncultured Lewinella sp. | reverse complement strand
TGGCTTCGCCCAAACCACTTCGTTAGCGGTATAGGCTCCGGATCTCCTGTGTGAGGTCCGGAGCTTTTCGTTTGGGAAAGGTCGAAACATTTCAGGGAGTGGACTCGTATAACGGTTTTAACAAAAGTCATTCCTAATTTCTTTCCAAGTCAAATGCCTTATGCCTCGTGTACTTGTAGTTGATGATGAAGCAGCGATCCGCCGAGCACTCCGTGATATTCTCGAATTTGAGAAGTATGAAGTGGTAGAAGCCACCAATGGAACAGAATGCCTGGTGAAGCTGAAGCAAGGCAAGTTCGACCTTATTATTCTGGATATCAAAATGCCACAGATGGATGGGCTTGACGCCCTGGACCGCATCAGTTTACTGGTGCCGGAAACACCGGTAGTGATGATTTCTGGACATGCTGATATCGAAACTGCAGTAGAGACGGTAAAAAAAGGGGCATTTGACTTTATTAGTAAACCCCTTGATCTTAACCGCCTCCTAATTACCCTAAGAAACGCATTAGATAAGTCAACACTCATCGGTGAGAAGAAAGCCTTACAAAAGAAGGTTCGCAGTAAGAAGACACCGAAAATGGTAGGTGAGTCTGCCAGCCTCAAAGAAATTCAGGCTACTATTGAGCGCGTAGCGCCAACCGATGCTCGGATTTTGATTACGGGGCCTAATGGTACTGGTAAGGAGCTGGTAGCACGTTGGGTGCACCACCAAAGCTCCCGTTCCGATAAGCCTTTGGTTGAGGTGAACTGTGCAGCCATTCCTGCAGAGCTGATTGAGAGTGAGCTCTTTGGCCACGAGAAAGGTGCTTTTACTGGAGCTACGCAACAGCGTGTCGGAAAGTTTGAGCAAGCCAACGGTGGTACACTCTTCTTGGATGAGATTGGTGATATGAGCCTTAAAGCACAAGCCAAAGTACTACGGGCTTTGCAAGAGCACAAGATTACTCGAGTAGGCGGTAACAAAGATCTTACGGTGGATGTTCGGGTACTGGCTGCTACCAATAAGGATTTACGCCAAGAGATTACCGCTGGTCGTTTCCGGGAGGATTTGTATCATCGCCTGTCTGTCATTCTCGTTAGCGTTCCTGCATTGAATGAAAGACGTGAGGATATCCCATTATTGATAGATCATTTCAATAAGCAAATTTGCCGCGAATACGGGGTCTCTGCCAAGAAGTGGGCACCAGATGCTATTGAAGCATTACAAGGCCTTAATTGGACGGGTAACATCCGTGAGTTGCGCAATGTCGTAGAGCGCTTACTTATCCTCAGTGAAGACACGGTGGGGCTTGATGCTGTGGAGCGTTTTGTTTTGCCAAGTTCTGCTGCTCCAGGCGAGCAGGCACTACAAGCTTTACTACAACGATTTGATGATCTTTCGGCACTACAAACTTACGTAGCGGACGCTTTTAAGAAGAGCCGGATTGCTGATACGGTCTAGGCCCAGCGAGAGGATAGTCTAAATCTTCGCACCTCCGTGATGTTTTTGTGATACTTAATTACGATTTTCGTGACCAAACCCGTGGTTGAGGGTACATGTGTACCTGAAACTGAGGCGTAATAAGAGCTTATGAAAAAGGTTTTGGTTGTCGAAGACGATCCTAATATCGTTGATCTCATTGAAATCCATCTTAATGATCTGGGATGTAGTGTTATCCGAGCAGCTGATGGAATGCGCGGCCTTGCGGCTGCCGAAGGTGCTTCCTTCGATCTGATTATTCTGGATCTAATGCTTCCATACGTAGACGGTTTGGAAGTATGCCGCCGTCTTCGGATGCAGCAAATCAATACACCGATTTTGATGCTAACGGCAAAGTCAGAGGAGATTGACAAAGTACTGGGGTTGGAAACCGGTGCAGATGACTACCTGACGAAGCCTTTTAGCATCCGCGAACTGATTGCGCGGGTGAAAGCAATCCTAAGAAGAACAAGCCTATTAAAGGAGCAGCAAAAGAAAGCTCCAAAGAATCTACTGGACTTCGGTGATCTTATCATTGATATTGAAAAGCGAAAAGTAAGCTTGCACGAGAAGCGAGTTGAATTATCACCGAAAGAGTTTGAGCTATTGGCTCTTATGGCTGCAAACCCTGGGAAAAGCTATGACCGGCAGCAGTTGTTAACCCTTGTTTGGGGCTATGATTTTGATGGCTTTGAGCATACTGTTAACTCTCACATTAATCGTTTACGCCGAAAGATCGAGCCTCAGGCTGATCAACCACGCTACATTTTGACGACCTGGGGAGTAGGGTATCGTTTTAACGAAGAATTATAAATCTGATGACTACACATAAGAACGAACAATTTTCACTGTATTGGAGCATTGCGCTTACGCTGCTTTTCCTGCTTTTGGGATTAGGAGCTGGGTATATGATCATTACCTCAATGGCTGCAACGACCTATGTACAGGAAATCAATCAGCAGCTATACGGTGATGTGGCCGAGCATCTGGTAAAGGAGACCCAACCACTAAAACAAGGTCAGGTTGATACCGCTGCCACTCACGATATCATGCATTCCATGATGGTGATCAATCCAAGTTTGGAGGTCTATCTATTAGACCCCAATGGTCAGATCATCGATTATGTAGTGCCTTACAGTGAAGTCAAGCTTGATCGTGTAGATCTGGAGCCAGTTCACCAATTCTTGGAGTCGGAATCTGCGCATATGATTGTGGGTGATGACCCTAAGCTTCCGGGGACTAAGAATATTTTTTCCGCTGCGCCGATCTATGAAAATGACGAACTCAGTGGTTACGCCTATGTTATATTGGCGGGTGCTCCGCAGGTGGCAGTTACTAGTGATTTGCGTAAGCATTATATCATGTGCCTGGGCGGACGTCTATTTTACCTCATCTTGGCGGCGGCCCTGTTAATTGGCCTATTCGCATTTTGGCAACTCACCAAAAACCTACGCCGGATTGTGAAGGTAGTGAAGCGTTTTCAAGAGGGAGATTACGAAGCTCGCATTTCCCGTCAGGAGCAGGGCAATCTGGCCATTCTTGGTAATACATTTAATGAAATGGCGGCCAAGGTGACAGAGAGTATAGAGCAGCTTAAGTCTGTAGATCGGCTACGGCAAGAGCTCATCGCGAATGTTTCGCACGATCTGCGTACGCCATTGGCGATCATGCAGGGATATGTGGAGACGCTGCAAATGAAGCAAGATGAGATAACACCTGAGCAGCGCAAGAAATACCTGCAGACGATCATGAACAGCTCGGAGCGTTTGTCGCATCTCATTGCTCAGTTGTTTGAATACTCGAAGTTAGAGGCGGACCAAATCGTGCCGGAGAAGGAGCCTTTCCTGCTGCAGGAGCTATGCCAGGATATTGTCTTTAAGTATCAGGTGTTGGCTAAAGAAAAAGCCATTACCCTTGATTGGCAAGCATCCCGTGATTTGCCGATGGTATTTGCTGATATCGGTTTGGTAGAAAGAGTACTACAAAACCTGCTGGATAACGCGCTAAAGCATACCCCAGCAAACGGAAAGGTTAGTGTATTACTGGAAAACAGTGAAAAAGGCGTTCGCGTCAGTGTTGCTGACTCTGGGCCTGGTATACCTGTTGAGCAGCAAGCACATATTTTTGAGCGCTACCGCCAATTGGAAAACAAGAAAACAAGTCGGAGTGCCGGCAGTGGCCTTGGCCTTGCCATCGTGAAAAAGATTTTGGAAATCCACCAGTCAACCATCCAGGTACGCAACCGTGAGCAGAGCGGAGCAGAGTTCTTTTTCCAGCTGCCATTGGCAGTCGGGTAGGGGAGCGCTTATTGGGCTAGGCAATTATTTTCAAATTTCTGGCTATCACACCCACCAAAGCGGACGCTAGTGGAATCTTTTAGAATGTCCTATCTTTAGAGACCCAAAAAGATTACCCATTATGTTGCGTCCGCTGCTATTCACCTTAGCGCTTTTATCTGCTTTTACCCTCTCTGCTCAACTTCAACTAGATGGTCTCTGGGAAGGGACAATTACTACTGGTGGTATTGAGTCTACCAAAGGCTACCCGGTACAGCTTTATTTAAAGCGCGCCGGAAAGAAAGTCACTGGCCGTTCTTACGTCTATATCAGTGAAACGGAGATCGTGGAGATGGAACTTGCTGGTAGGCTCTATGATGATCTATCCATCTATATTGATGAGGTAGAGTACATCAGTCATCAGGAAGGGGAGGAGCTTCCCGATTTCTTACGCAAGTATCAGTTAATGTGGAACAGAAGTATTAACGGCAGTTCTATCAATGGTTACTGGCAGGAGATCCGCCAGGAGATATTTGATACCAAGAGACAGCGAGGACGAATCTTCCTCCGACAAGTAGTCAATAACAAGGCTTAGACTAGGCTTCTCCAATTGGATATGGCCTAAAATAAGAAATCGGAAATCTGGATGAACTCCAGATTTCCGATCTCTAGTCTGTTATATACGCTTCGACTAGGTATTCAAAGCGCCACAAACGCTTAGTACCTGACCTGAAACGTAGCTACTCATATCTGATGCCAAGAATACACAGGCATCTGCTACTTCTGTTCCTTCACCAAAACGACGCAGTGGAATGTTTGCCAAGTAAGCATCGCGTGTTTTCTCATCCAGTTCATCAGTCATGTCGGTAGCGATGAATCCTGGAGCGATTACGTTACAACGTACGTTACGTGAACCCAGTTCTTTAGCAATCGACTTAGAGAATCCGATGATACCAGCCTTTGAAGCGGCATAGTTCGACTGTCCGGCATTACCGGTAATGCCTACGATAGATGATACATTGATGATGGAGCCAGCACGCTTCTTCATCATTGGACGTACTACCTGCTTCGTCAAGTTGAAGACTGACTTAAGGTTGTTATCCATCACATCATCCCAGTGCTCTTCACTCATGCGTAGGATGAGATTATCGCGAGTAATACCAGCATTGTTTACCAGCACGTCGATACCACCGAAGTCTTCGATTACGGCCTTTGCCAAATCAGCTGCTGCCTCGAAAGACGCGGCGTCAGACTGATATGCTTTTACGGTTACGCCATTAGCGGCAGCTACTTCGGCAGCTAGCGCTTCTGCTTTTTCCTTTGATGAACGATAGGTGAAAGCTACTTGTGCACCAGCTTCCGCAAAGCGGCTTACAATACTGGCACCGATACCGCGCGAACCTCCTGTGATCAGCGCTACTTTGTCCTGTAGTAACTTCATATGGGAACTTAGAATTTGAATTAGAATGTGAATGCAAGGGCTGGTAATTTTTTGCTTGTCCAGCCAGTACTAGGCGCGAAGGTAAAGTTAATCTTGCGCGTGGGCAAGCATTGGCTTCAAGAGCACATAGAAGGTGCAGTGGGTGGTCTTGTTCTTAGAGACAAGAATTCTTTCTCTAGAATCGTTTTTATACGACAATCTCGCACAACAGAAACCCTTGTGCTGCGCCGCTTGGTTCATCGGCTGCATCTTTAGTTTTGAGGTGACACATTGTTCTATCTTTGAGGCCCGATTGTGTATTCACCAGCATGTACCAAATAAGACCAAACATGAGTACTCGCTTTTATTTGCCCTTTACATTGTTTCTCTCTGGTTTTGCATTGATGTTTAGTAGCCTGCAGGCACAAACTGATTTCTACAAGAACTATCCCTTTACCCGTGCAGATACCCTACGTGGAGCCTTACGGCCGGAGCGTACCTGCTACGATGTTCATTACTATGCCCTGGACCTACGGGTTGACCCTCGTAAAGAAGCAATTCGAGGCGCTGTGGATATGTCGTATTCCGTAGTGGAGGACTTTGAGCGGTTGCAAATTGACCTGTTCAAGAACATGAAGGTTGATCGGATCTTGCTGGATGATAAAGAACTATCCTACACACGCGAGGAGAATGCAGTCTTTATCCAGTTTCCGGAAACGCAAGTAAAAGGGGAGAATGGCACCATTAGAATACAGTATCACGGCCAACCTACGGTTGCTGCCAATGCGCCCTGGGATGGTGGTTTTGTCTGGAGTGAGGATCGCCGAGGACGTAAGTGGATTGCGGTAGCTTGTGAAGGTACGGGGGCGAGTTTGTGGTGGCCGAATAAAGATCACTTATCTGATGAGCCGGACAGCATGTTGATTAGTTTGACTGTGCCTAGTAATCTAATGGCCGTGGCCAACGGTAACCTTCGAGAGGTGGATGAAGGAGAGAAGACCACGCGTTACGATTGGTTCGTCTCCTATCCGATCGACAACTATAATGTTACGCTCAATATTGGGCATTACACGCACTTTTCAGATGAGTACTACGCTGCGGATGGTGATACCCTGGCGCTGGACTATTATGTGATTGATTACAATGAGGAGCGTGCACGAAAGCACTTTGAACAGACCAAGGAAGTACTGGCTTGCTACGAGCACTACATGGATAAGTACCCATTCTGGGAAGACGGATTCGCCATGGTAGAAACGCCTTACCTGGGGATGGAACACCAAAGCGCGATTGCTTATGGTAACAAATATATGCGCGGATACCTGGGGGGTATGATTCCGCGTGATATGAATTGGGATTATATCATCGTTCATGAGACCGGGCACGAGTATTATGGAAATAGCATTGGCTGCTACGATATGGCAGAGATGTGGATTCAGGAGTCTTTTACGACTTACCTGGAAGCCCTTTATGTGGAGTATACGATGAGTTATGACGATGCTAATCGCTACATGGCCAAGCATCGGCTTTATATCTCCAACCAGGAGCCCATCATTGGACCAAAGGATGTCAATTGGGATCATTGGGATGGTAGCGATCATTACTTCAAAGGAGCTTGGGTGTTACATACCCTTCGCCATGCAATTGGAGACGATGACAAATGGTGGGAAATTTTCAAAGGCTTCTATCGGGAAAATGCCATGAGCCTGGTGACCTCGCAGGATTTTGTTCGCTACGTCAATGAGCATACGGGAAAAGAGTGGGAGGCTTTCTTTGAGCAATACTTGATGCACCCGCAACCACCAACCTTAGAGTACCAGGTGGACGAAAACGAAGGTAACTTGACGGTTCGTTACCGCTGGGCTGCCGATGTGCCAGGGTTTGATATGCCCGTCATTATCGGCAACGGTGATAAAGAAATGGTAGTAACACCCAATACGGGAGATTGGCAAGAGACTTTACTCTTCAACACCGAAGCAAAGGACTTTGAAGTGGCGGTCGATCGCTTTCTAGTGAAGACTAAGCGTAGGAGGTCGTAGGAAATTAACTGATCGGACATGCACATTAAATTAGTCAAAGGTGACATCACCACAATCCAAGTGGATGCGGTAGTCAATGCTGCTAATACGTCCTTATTGGGCGGAGGAGGGGTGGATGGTGCTATCCATAGGGCCGGTGGCCCAGCCATACTGGAAGAATGTCGGCAGATCCGAGCTCGCCAAGGTGGTTGTCCGGTAGGAGAAGCGGTTATCACTACTGCGGGTAATTTGCCTGCTCAGTTTGTGATCCACACTGTTGGACCAGTATGGAACGGTGGTAATTCAGGTGAGGAACGTAAACTGCGAGACTGTTACCTCAATTCATTGACCTTGGCCAGTGAGCATAATGTTCGCTCTCTTGCGTTCCCTAATATCAGTACTGGGGTGTATCGTTATCCAAAGGCTGCGGCCGCAAAAGTTGCAATTAAGGCTGTTCGTGATGCAGTTGCTCCAGGAGTTGAGGAGGTGCTATTTGTGTGCTTTGATGACGAAAACTTCGCCCTGTATTCCGAGTTGTTAATTTAGTTTTCTGCCTTCGCGAAATGTTCTTGCAGCGATGCCCAACTTTGCTCCACTTCAGAAGTAAGGGAAACACTCTCCTGACGGCTCACCCAAAAAAGCGTCTGCAAGCCTTTCAGTCCTTTAGTCTCGTAAGCGAACTTCACTATCCCCTCTGGATTTTCATGATAACCTTCCAGCCAATCCTGGAGTACAATCTGTGCTAGCTCAAGTGTGGCCTCCGGGAAGGAATCTCTAATGATCTGTGCCACTTTGGGCTTTTCTGGATGATACTTCACGTATACATCCATACCCACTATCATCGGAATATCATTGAGATAGGGGTAGATCGTTTCACTAAGTAGCTGGCCCTCTGCCAGGACTGGGATGCGCTCACTAAAGACGTGATTTTGATTGTCTACATCCAACGATAGCTCTACACGATAATTTCGAAGCCCGGTGGTGCCAGGGTTATCATAGATGCTGGTGATGACGGCGGTAGTTTGGGCGTCAGTGCTGGACAACCGTTCTTTGCGGATACAATGATCCCAGATACCAAGCATGACAAGACCCAAGCCCAGATATCCCATAAACTTGGAAAAGGATTGACTAACCATTTTTCAAGGGGATTGATACTGTAGATAGAATACTACCTGATAAACTGTACGCCAGCTTTTGCCCTCAAAACTTCACCAGGGGCCAGACCCACAAGACCATCACCGTTATTGAACGCATCTACATTGCAAGTCATAGGCTCCAAAGCTACGGAGGTGCCGTAGGGAGGTGTAAACACTTGTAGATAATTAAATTTCTTGGGACCAGTTTCTTGCCAGTACCGGATACCACCACTAGGTCCCCTTAGTGTTGCACTTACTTCGAGATGCGTCTCTTCCACGGCGAAGCAATTATCCAAGACCGTACTGCCAATGGTCTTTGGGGAGGTAAACTCGTCATAGCCGTATCGTTTACCGGTAGGAATCATTTGAGCATCCACACCGACCATATCTACCTTTGGAAGCCGGAGTTCGCAACTTTCCGCTTTTTCTGCCAGGTGGAAGTAAGGGTGCCAACCTAGTCCCATAGGGATTTCATTGCTGGCTTTGTTCTCCACCGCAACCTCAAACCAGAACATATCTGGTGCGTACAAGTGATAGCTTAACTCAATTCGGAATGGCCAGGGATAGTACGCTAAGGAGCCATCATAATCGCCCGTCATCCGGACGATAGCTTTCTCATTCGTTAGCTCGGTGCTAGTGATGGTAAGTGCTCGCTCCATACCAAAGCCATGCAGGGCATTGTTGCGCTCAGCATCATTCAGTGGGAATTGATATTGTTTGCCCAGCCAACTGTACTGCCCCCCCTTTAAGCGATTAGGGAAAGGGTACAATAGACCACTCTTTCCCCAACGGTTAAAATCAACCTCCTCTGGCGTTTTATAGCCATCCAGAAGTTCAAGATCTTCCATGCGCAAGCTGATCAGACAGCCACCGCGTTCAGGAATAAATTGAATTTGCTGCGGGTAAACGGAATGCTGAATGGTACAACGCTCAAAGGCGCCAAACTGGTCGGTTGACAATTCGTACATAGCTACTTGGCTTTGGGTAAAACACCACTTGGTGCAGGGAGTAATATACTACTGTTCACGGTCTTTTTCTGCCAAAAAGCGACGGCTTACACCATTACTCCAGCCAAAGCCATCCTGCAGTGGATATTCACCACCACCGGCGGATGCAGCAGCATCTTCGACATTGTATTTCTCCACCATTTTACCAGCTTGCTGGTAGACAGCTTCATTGTTACTTAACCACCTATCCCGAGCATCAGATGCAAGGCT
The DNA here is from genome assembly GCA_913057725.1 of uncultured Lewinella sp. Classification (GTDB taxonomy): domain Bacteria; phylum Bacteroidota; class Bacteroidia; order Chitinophagales; family Saprospiraceae; genus Lewinella. The sequence continues at coordinate 94,610 of CAJXOS010000004.1, read as the reverse complement.
GTCTTGTCCGTAATTCTTTAATCCACGGTACCCAATCCATTGTAGTGGAGCCCAACCGTTGGGGGCGTCCCATTGCTGTCCCGTTTTGATCAAGGTCGACGTGAATCCACCTTCACGAAGGAATTCGGATTGCAAGACCGCTGCAGAGCGATCTGCTTGTGCTTGATTAGCAATTCCAAAGAATAGCGGGTAGGCACCGGCCATACTTAGAATCGGAGTGAATGCTGCTTCCTGGAAGTTGTAATCGCGATAGAAGCCTTTTTCATTGTCCCAGCAGTAGGCATGGATGGCTGCTTTCCGGGCCGCAGCTTTAGTACGAAATGCTACGGCCTCATCACTTTGCCCCTGCTGTTCGTGGGCTGTTGCGATGGTGCTTTCCAGATGGTACAGAAGGGAGTTGAGGTCAATAGGAATAATCTGTGTAGTGACGGCCGTATGCAAATCTTGGCTGTTCGTAAACCACCTGCAACTGAAATCCCAACCGGATTCGCAGGCAGCTCTTAGGTCTCGGTATAATTCTGCCGCAGGGCGAGAACTCTCCTCCGCTGTTTCTAGATCTTCCCGATAGCTTTCCGGACGAGGCGTATCTCGATCATCATAGTAACGATTCAAAATTTGCCCGTCGGCTAATTGTACAACCCGGCTAACCGCTGGTTGATCTTCAGATAGTTGATCAGCATCCCGCATCCAGAAGTCATACTCTTTGCGCAATTGCGGTAGAAATTCTTTTAGTACTTCTGGTCCTTTTATTTCTGCAAGTAATCCTACCATACTAGAAAAGAAAGGAGGTTGAGAGCGAGACATGAAATAGGTTCTATTTCCGTTCGGGATAAAGCCCACCTCATCAATCAGGTGCGCAAAGTTGCGGACCATGTTTTCGATCATGTCGGTATGCCCATCCGTCTGTAGACCTAACATGGTGAAGTAGCTGTCCCAGTAATAGATCTCTCGAAAACGACCACCCGGTACAATGTAGGGGTGGGGTAGGCGTATCAGACTGCCATTGGTTGGTTCGTCAGGCTGCCGCGTGAGCACTGGCCAAAGCGCTGAAATATGTTCTTCCATACTGCGACTAGCATCGGCCTTGAAATCGGAACCATAATCGGGTGGAAGATCAAAGTTCTCCAGGACGAAGGCTCGCAAGTGGAATTCTGGTTCTCCTTTTACAGTGTAATAACTTGAGAGGATTTGATCAGTCGGATATTTGGGCTCACAATCCACAAAAGTCTTTCCGTCGGGAAAAACCCCGGCGGTCTGTACGGCGATAAAGAGTTCTCCCCAACGTTCTTCAGGTGATAGCATTTGCTTGTTTTCTATAAATTCTACGGATGGTTCCTCCTGGCCACAGGCCAACAGGAGAAAGATAGTCCCTAAAATAAAGAAGGTCTTTTGCATAGCAAATTGCGGTATAGAAATTAGGTGTTAGTCCACTTCTGGTGAAAGTATTGCATCCTTGCCTGGCGCACAAACTCAAGCAGTGAGAATACGACATAGAGATGCCAAGGGCTTACTACTGAAGCGGAGCCTGCTGGTACAAGGCCAAATGGCGAGCAATGTATTTACCAATGATATCAAACTCCAGATTAATCTGTGAACCCGGTTGAAGTTGATTGAAATTGGTATGCTCGTAGGTATAGGGAATAATTGCTACACTAAACTCATCTTCAGTGGGGTTGACCACGGTAAGGCTAACACCGTTGACACAGATAGAGCCCTTATCAACTAGGATGTGCTCAGGAGCTGGCTCGTAACGAAAACGGAAATACCAGCTTCCATCTTGATCTTCTACACTGATGCATTCTCCCACCTTATCAACGTGTCCTTGCACCATATGACCATCCAAGCGAGCATTGGGTTTCATGGCACGTTCTAGATTTACGGTAGCGCCCACTTTCCATTCACCCAGGCGACTTCGTTTCAGGGTCTCTTCAATAGCAGTGACTGTATGCTCGCCAGGAGTCAATGCTACTACGGTCAGGCACACGCCGTCATGCGCAATGCTTTGGTCGACCTTAAGTTCATCACTTACTGAACTACTAATGGTAAAATGCACGTTAGTGCCTTCTCGCTCTATTTTCTCCACCCGTCCTTGGGCTTCGATGATTCCCGTAAACATCTTTGTCAATTTTGCTCGTTCAAATAACGAAAAATTGAGGCAGATAGTTGCTGATTTTGATCAGTTGATTGTTGCCGAGACCGATAATAGATAGGGTGAAACGACAGCGCCTCGATGAACAATCATCGAGGCGCTGCGCTGTATTTCAAAAGGTGCTAGAAGTCTCTACTACTTCTTAAATGGATCAGAGTAGCGAACATCTTCGGCAAAGGAATCATCCGTTACCGTCTTCAAGAAGGCAACCAAAGCTGCTTTTTCTTCTTGGGAGAAGTTGAACTGGCGTGCATTTCCATTAGCATCACGTAGTTCGTCAGCCAGGTTTTCGTGGTTTTGAATTCCCGTGCTGTAGTGCTCGATAACTTCCTCCAGTGTTTCGAAACGACCATCGTGCATGTAAGGACCAGTCAATTCAACATTCCGCAGGAACGGTACTTTGAATACACCATTGAAAGCACCATCAGGGAAAATGTCGCCCATACCCTTGTCTTCATAAACGAGATCAAGTCCATTGTTAGCAACATTTCGACCGATAGGAGTACTCATATCAGAAGGGTGGCAGCTAGCACAATTTTCCATAAATAACGCTTTACCGAAGTTTTCCTGATCGGTGAAGTTGGGGAAGTCTTGATCCTGGAGGCCAACCATATTCATTCCCTCATCAAAAGGAGAATTGGTAGACACAAAGGCATTAACAAATTCCTCGATTGCTGTCAAGATACGGTCCTTAGTGACAGCCTCATCACCATAAGCGCGGCGGAACAACACCTCATAGTAGTCTACATCAGCCAGACGTACAGTCAGGTCATCTAGATCCATACCCATTTCGATATCATCCTGGATGGTTAGTTCGCTTTGACCGCTGATGGTCCGTGCTCTTTCGTCCCAGAAAAAGCCAACCGTTCCGCCGAAGCTGCTTGGATCGTCGTAGGATGAAGAGAAGTTGGCAGTTGCAGCCAACGGAAGGGAATTACGCTTGGTCAACTGACCATTAATACCTTCACTAAAGGCCTTATCATCCGAAAACGCCAGACGCTGATCATGGCAGCTGGCACAGGAGGTTTCTTCCGTCAAAGAAAGTTTAGTGTCGTAAAAGAGTACGCGTCCGAGGGTAGCTTTTGCGTCGTTGATAGCAGGAGTAACTGCTCCTCGGTTCTTCAAGTGATCGGCAAGATCGACACGATAGCGATCGCGAAATTCAGGAAGGTCTAGGTACTGACTCAGGGTCTGTAATTCTTCCTTCGTGTAATGACTAATTGATACATCGACTTCATCCTTAAGGCAAGCAGAGAGCACGAAAGCACAGAGGAGCAAAGTCAGCGTTTTTGTAAGAGTGAATTTCATCGTGACAGGAGTTTAGTAGATTATTAGAACGCAGAGAAAGAGCTCGGCATCAGTAATATCGTGATTTTAACGTAGAAGCAGTGACATTTTTATGACAAAACTTCATCTCACCGGGAATAGACTGCATTCTCACAGTACTTGGTTGGGTAGAAGAGGAAATAAATTTGTGAGCTATTATCTTCGCCTTTAGTTATGGAAAATACCTTTCTCTTTTACTTTCAGTTTGGCCTTGATCATATCCTTGACTGGGCTGCTTTAGACCACATTCTCTTCTTACTAGCCTTGTGTGCGGTCTATACCATTTTAGACTGGCGCAAAGTGCTGATCCTGGTCACGGCCTTTACCATAGGGCATTGTGTAAGCCTATTTGTTGCAGGTATGGATTGGATTCGACTCCCAGAATTGTGGATCGAAAGTTTGATTCCGGCTACCATTGCTTTGACAGCCTTATACAATCTATTATGGCGTTCGGAAAGTAAAGCTTGGCAGCTCTATTCCATGGCACTGGTGTTTGGTCTCATTCATGGTCTAGGATTCTCCAATACCTTCCGTTCTATTCTGTTTGCGGATGAGCAAGCTGACCTGGTTAAATATCTCTTGGCATTTAACTTAGGGGTAGAAGTAGGACAGGTCATAATTGTAACGCTCATCTTGGGGGCAGCTTACGTTGCAGTGGAGAAACTTCGCGTGAAAAGTAATTGGTGGAGTAATGGCCTAAGTGTTATGGCCTTGGCAGTTTCACTTTGGCTGCTGATTGAGCGCTTGTTGCTAGGGTAGGGTAGGAGGGAGCTAGGCATACCGCCTTCGGCGGGCCCACCCTTACCAAGGCCAGACACAACCTTCACCGTCCTTGACGGAGTAGGCATGCGGATCACACCCTGTATCATAATAACTTATGATACAGGCCAACAACATCCTTTTAGCTCTAGAAAAACAAATGAACGATGAATGATTTGCCCGTTGAGTACTCTATGATGGGCAAGAGGTTGATACTCTGATTGCGCGTTTCTCTTATAGCTAAGCACAATGTAAATATTTTTTGTGTTATTTATAGCTTTTTTATTGTTAATGTTTGTAAGGTGCTTCGCTACGATCTTATCGCTATGACCTTCATTGCCTATCTTTGCGCAAAATATTACCCCCAATGAGCCAACAATCTTTTGATAAAATCTGGAAAATGATCGGGCTGCGGTATACTTCGCATCCCTGGCATGGTTTAGATACGCATGAAAAATCTCCTGAGGTGGTTACTTCCTTCATCGAAGTTATCCCTTCGGATACCGTAAAGTATGAGATCGACAAAAAATCAGGCTACCTGATGATCGATCGCCCGCAGAAATTCTCCAATATCGTTCCTGCTTTGTACGGCTTTGTTCCACAGACTTATTGTAAGGAGCAGGTAGCAGCCTATTGCATGGAGAAAACGGGAAGAACAGACATCGTCGGTGATGATGATCCGCTAGATATTTGTGTGCTTACTGAACGAGAGGTTACGCACGGTAATATCATTGTGAATGCCGTTCCTATTGGTGGCCTGCGCATGATAGATGGCGGAGAAGCCGATGACAAGATTATTGCGGTGATGGAGCAAGATGAGGTCTACTCTAGCTGGCGTGATATTTCTGATGTTCCGAAAACGGTGCTAGACCGCCTTACACACTATTTCTTGACTTACAAACAACTTCCAGGGGAGTCTCCTAAGTGTGAGATCACGCATGTGTATGGGCGAGAAGAAGCGCACGAAGTTGTTCGCCGTAGTAAACTTGATTACGAGGCGAAGTACGGCGATCTGGAAAGTGCACTATCCCTAACGCTATTCGAAGCATTCAACTTCAGCCAGCGCCAGAAAGGAATGCTTGACTCGCTTTAGATATTCACGTTTGAGATAGGGTTTGCTTGGGTTGATGGTGGTGTGAAGTTAAATCTCCATCATCCTAAGTAAATTCGTTTATCTTTGGATTCATCACCAATTGACCCAGTCCTCATGCTAGGAAAGCTCTTTTCGGCCCTAAGAGAATTCTTCGGATCATTATTTGGCACCAATAAAAGTACCGGTAGCGGTGGTACCTCTACAACCAGTCCTCCCGACCCGGGAACGCGTCCCACTACCAGTGAACCCACTCGCCCTAACTTGCCTCCTCCGGCTCCCGATGAGCCTCAAGATGCTTCTGAGCTTCGTCCCGATACCGTAATTATCGTGGCACATGAAATGGAAGAGGTTGTTATCGCACCAGGTGAAGTAGATCAAGATTTTGATGAAGATATCTTCTTGGATAACCCAGAAGGTAATGAGCCTTCTGAACCAGAGCCTGCGCCGGAACCAGAACCGGTTCCAGATCCTGAGCCTGTTCCAGAACCAGAACCCGCTCCTAGTCCCACTGGACGCCAACCGCGTTACTTGTGGTGTTTAGATAACGGGCACGGTAGTAAAACCGCTGGTAAACGAAGTCCGGTTTTTGATGATGGTGATACGCAGTTCTTTGAGTACGAGTTCAATCGTGATATTGTACGTCGAATCATAGAAAAATTGGATGTAGAAGGAATTCGGCATTTCAATGTTGTTCCTGAGGTAGATATCGATAATTTCCTTGAGGGCCGTGTAAATCGTGCTAATAGTAAGGCGTCTGATTTGCCAAAGATATTCGTCTCGGTACACGCGAATGCAGGACCAGCACGCAGTAGTAAGCATTGGACAACAGATAGTATTAAGGGAATTGAAACCTGGTTCTATCATGGCAGTAAACGAGGCCAGCGTCTAGCCGCTGTTTTTCAGCGTCATCTCGTTGATGCTACGGGCTTTACCAATCGCCACCTGAAGTCACGTCCGGAGAAGCAGTTTTATGTCTTGCGCAAAACGCGCATGCCAGCTGTACTCACCGAGAACGGGTTTTATAATAACCGATTTGAAGCCCTGGAATTAATGAAGGAGCATGTGCGACAGCAGATCGCAGATGCCCACGTTGCGGCCATTGTGGAGATCGAAGAAAATGGAATCTAAGGAGCATAACACCACGGGCAACGACCGGATCAACGCTCGCTTGTGCCGTAATTGTTATTACCCGCTGCCTCGCTTCGGGCAGTACTGTTCTCATTGTGGCCAGAAGTATACCGACGGCCGGGTGACCATCGGAAGCTTGATCCGAGATTTCCTCTCGGATACTTTGAATCTAGATGCCAAAATCTGGCGGACACTCCTCGCGCTTTTTGTGCCAGGAAAGCTAACCCGCACCTTTTTTGAAGGCAAGCAACAGCGCTATGTACGGCCTTTGCGCCTTTTCTTTGTTTTTGCGATTATCACTATCGCGGGGGTTAATTTTTTTGAAGCTGAATTTGCGCAGGATTTTTTCCTGGATCTCGATGAAGAATACAGTGAAGATATCCACTTCAGTAGCTTCATCACTCGCCTGGATACCACTTCGACTAATCTAAAGGATTCTCTTCCAGACCAGCACCACTACGTTCTGGACAGTTTGCAGATTGAGATGGTCCGGGGATTTAGTGACTCTACTGAGATCGGACTTCGTCTGAATTTGAACGATGCTAGTAAGGAAATGACTAGCTATAAAATTGCTAAAAAGGACATCGCCGATCTTCCAATCGAAGAAATTAGTGAAAAGTATGGCGTCACGGATTTCTGGGATAAGCTCCTCCTAAGGCAGAATCTCAGGGTTCAGCAACAGGGAGATAACTTTGCGGCCTATATGCTCAATCAGGTCATTTGGATGATGTTGTTGATCATGCCAATTTTGGCCCTCTATATGAAGCTGCTTTATGTTCGGCGATCCTATTATTATGTCGAACACCTGATTTTCTCATTCCACGTTCATGCTTTCCTCTTCCTTGTTTTGACGATTCTGATGTTACTGGATAACTATGAGGCCGTTGCTAACCAAATGGAGAATATCTGGGTCGGTGGTTTTGTGGCTATGCAATGGTACTTTTATCGAGCGTTACGTAAGGTGTACTTACAATCGCGTTTCAAGACCATTATGAAGTTTTTGATCTTAAACCTCTTGTACCTACTTACCTTTACAGTAGCAGTTATCATAACCATTGTCATTGCAGCATTGCTCTATTAAAGTGCTCCTATTGCTCCTTGTTAAGCAACGCTGCAATGATAAGGGGTTTCAGATGGGAAGGCTGTATTTAGAAGAAGAATGCTCCTCCCACTAGCCAGCGCAGTTCTTCTCCGTTACCAAGATATCCTCCAACGTGAATGGTCAACAAGTCGAATGGTGCAAAGAATACACCTCCACCATAGCTGTAATGGATGGTTTCACTTTCAATATCATCCAAGCTGACTTTACCATAATCAAAGGATGCAGAAAGACCTACTGACATTGGAACCGCATTATTGTTCCAGTAGAAGGCTTTCCAACGCAGATCCGTATTATGGTAGAAAGCGGTACGTCCGGTGAAGCGATCGCGACGGAAACCACGCAGATTACCGTCAGGGCCTAAGCCTCCTAAGGTTGCTCCTAAGAAGAATGGGAAGTCATCAGAAAAACGATGAGAGAACCCAATTTGAGTAGCGACAACAAATTTGCCTCGGCCATCTAGTTGCTGATAAAGTGCTAATTCACTTTCCAGGAATGGGAAGTTGAAATCCTCCCCATCCAACTGATCGGTCCAGCCTGCATCCAGGTTGAATCGTAGTCCGCGGGTCGGGAAACTGATCTGATCCACATTGTTAAACTGCAAGCCTGCTTCTAGACTCAGCAATTCAATACCATCAAAAATCTCCGCTGGAAACTGATCGGCAATAGTAGAAATATATCTATCCTCTGTATTGTCAACTCGGATTGAGCTAAAACGAGGGCCAATGAGCAATTGGAATTGATTATTAGGTCGATGCGCTAATTTCAAACCTGCTTCCACTCGGCGCTCGCGCAAACGGTTAAAGTTCAGTCCGAGTGTCTCTTCTGGATTGATCGTCTCATTTCCTAGACCATAGAAGTTACTAGCGTAAAGCGGTGTCTGTACTTCTGTAGCAAACTGGAGGCCCCACCGACCAATAACGTTCGACCAATTACCCCGGTAGTACGCTTTCACTCCTCCAGAACTCAACGACACTAATGCTCCATATTGATGAAGACTAGCATAAGGATCCTTGCGGAATCCATAACGGGTGTATGATCCACTAAAGCCTGCGAATAGCTTATCATCTGGGTTGAAGCCCAATAGTGGCAAGACCGCATTGAAGTTGTGATTATAGGCCGTACTACGACGGTTGTACAAGTTATCTTCCGGGCGGCGGCTACGATGGTCACGGCTATCAGCAGTGTTGACAAGATCGTTCTTCTCCGTAGAGAAATCGTAGATGTGTATCTGCTTACCTGTACGGTTTGTTGCTGATTGGTCATCAAATACATCCTTACCCTCTCCACCGATCAAATGAACGGCACTGCCGAACGCCACCGAACCAGTTACTTCGAATATGTCGTCGTCACCTAAGCCATAACAATAGATGTCTTGCGTTTCGTTATGTAAGAACGTCCGATCGTAAAACTTGCCTTCTCGTTCACCTTTCTTATTGGTGTCAAATACCCGAACTCTGGTGTGGTTGTCATCCAGACGCTCAATAACAAAGAGGTCTTTTTGGTCTGTACCTAGGACATCTACTTCGCCAGCAAGAAACTGATAATAGTCGCGAGCAATGGCCGAAAGTTTATCTCTTCTTCCCTTGATGGTCGCAATGATGGCAGGTGCATCTCTACTCAGAAATGGCTCTGGCCATGTATCTTGGAAGGCTTTCTCGATAACTTCATCAGTTAGCGTCGTCTGGATGTGTTTGACTGCTTCTTGCCAGTCTTCCCAACTCAGATTGGTGAGGAAGCTTTGATCAAACAAGAAGGCATTGTAAGTAGCCCAATGGGTACGTCCTGTCTCATCCGTGAACGGACGCCACTGCTTACTCTTCGGAGAAACGATACGTGCTACACCAAATATGGCGCCATCATAGTTTGCAAATGCTTGATCACGATCGCGAGGAATTGGCCGATAATAATCGTTTCCTCCTTTTTCAAACTTACCCCAACGCCATTGATCATCATGTCGGTCCCAGTCACCAATGGTTAGATCGAACAGGCGAGAGCGAATCGTCCAGCGTTGATCTACGCGATCCTCGTGGTCGGCCCGTACTTTTTCAATCATATCAAAGGTGCTGATCACATCTTCCGGGTTGCCAAAGAATGGGGCTCCTCCTTCCCAAGCGTCATCGTCGGGGCGTTCCTCGAAGAGGTAGATAGCCTCTGCATAATCTTTATTAAAGTCTCCCAATGCCTGTTGTGAAGGCAGGTATACCAGCTTAGGATTAGCGTGGTACACTCCGGCAGCATCGGCTAGCGGGGCTACAGCAATTGCCGCAATCGGATGGGAAGCCGAGAAGTTGTCTCGTACTACATCCAGTACCAAGTCTGTATTTAGTGGATAGGGCACCGTACGGCTAGGGTCCTTATCAATTGAACGTAGGGTGTATTGACGTTCCGTTTCGGGATCCTCTAGTCGCAACGAATTCGTTTGAAAACCACCACCACGCTTGACGGGCTCTAAGCCCTCCGTGGCAAGATCTAATTCAGGAAGTTCCATTACCGTGCTGTAAGCATCGCGATAGTGAGCTCCCCAGATCTTTTCTCCAGTTTTACTACGTGAAAAATCTACCTGGCTTAAAGGCACAGTTTGAGTTCGGTCGTCAGTGAAGTTATCGTCAATAATTTCATCTTCCACCTGGCCACGCTCTGCAAAGCTAGGCTTCACCTGGTGCTGAAATACCAGGCGCTTACTACCATCCTCTAGAACCTGGAAGTATTGTGTCCACACCTGTCCGTCTGGATAGTAGTTTAACTGAGCAAAACCATAACCGCCGTAGGCAAATAAGGCGCCGTTGCCAGTCTTCGTTCCATCGTATCTTGAACCGCTTCCACTAACAATGAAATGCTGGTCATCCTTATCCCAATACTGGAGGCTGTGCTCATGCCCTGCGGCAAAAATTACGTCACCAATGGTATTGGCTTGTCCGAGGAGTAGGTTTCGGAAATCCTTGTAGGTAGAATTTGCCAGATCTTGCCGTGTACCAACGGATGATTGTAGTAGTCGAAAGAAACTGCCTACTACAGGTAGTGGTACATACAGGTTATCATTCAATTCCCGCAATGGAAACAGATGCTCACTGAAGGTAAACTTGCCACCATGAGGTCCATTACTATAAATGGGATGGTGCATGGCTACAATGAGTTCCTTGCGTCGATTACTCTTCATCGCCTCTTGCAGCAAAAATGCAAAATCCGCGCGGCTTTTAGCTTCACAACCGTCGTTGATTTCTTCCTCGCCGTTCCAGTTGGCCATCCACCACTGGGAGTCAAGTAGGATAATGGTAATGTCATCGGTAAGTTCTACTTCTACCGGGTCTCCACAACCAGCCCTTGGTAGAAGGGCAGCTTGATCATCAGAACGCTTATCAATATAGCGGCGTTGTCTGTTCAAGCCTTTTACGCCGTACTCTTGCCAGTCGTGATTACCGGCGACAAAGAATACGCGTCCGGGGTAATCGGAAAAGCTCTCTAGCTGATGATTCAGGGCCGTTTCGGCCAGGGTCCGTTCGTAAGGCTCGGATTTTGGCGGTAGGCCATTAGGATAGATATTATCACCTAGGAAAACTACTGCACTCTCTTCCGACGCTTCTCCAAGGGTACTCCGAAGGGCAGTTAAGGCTGGTGGAGTCCAGGTGGTAGTTCCGGCTCCAGCATCACCGATTAAATATACCGTGTAGGAAGGTGCATCTGTGGGAGGGGTGCTTGCCTCCCAGTCTTTAACTTCAGAAGCATAATTGAGGTGATAATTAGCACAGCCGCTCAATACCAGCAGTAGCGTGGCAGCAAGGATTGTAGTAGGTTTCAGCATAGTGAGTGGATATAGCCCTGTAAAATGAGGTGCGTTCCTAACAAATATAACCGAAAACCGGAAATGGACTGCTTCAATATTCTAGGAAGCTAGCTAGTGGATTGCCCCTCAGCGCTTTTGATCATTAAAAACAAGACGAGTTTGCAAGTGGTTGGCTTAGGGGCAAATAAAAAAGAAGCCCTGCAGCACTTGCCGCAGGACTCCACTTTACACTCACTAGTTATGAAACTTAAGCCAACATTATTTTAACTGCTTTCTAGCATAAATTGTTACGTGGAATTATCATTTTAAGATAGAATATCTGCGAAAGTTAGTTGGCAGACATTTGGTATGGGGTTCTTAGTAGGCCATTAGTAGTGTAAAGAGTGATAAGATGGGGGAGGGGTTGTATCGCCCTTGAAAAAGATTATTTTTTTTTGACCCTTCATTCCCCAGGTCTCACCACGGATTGCTATTAAGCCTCCGCCCGTCGACCCAACCACATTTTGAGCCAAAACCATGGCCGTACCAACTGCTTACGCAGATCGAAGTCGGTGTACATACGGCACAATAATTCGATAATTTTTGGATTGCTGGCAATGAAACCGGTTATCAGGTTGGTGAGCCACTGTATCTGCATGATGCGTTGAAGCTGATAGCTCAATCGCATTTCTACTCGTAGAACCCGGTCCACTCTAGCATCGTATGCTTCCAAATAAGTAGCGTCAAATCGTTCTTCTTGGAGGCATTGTATGGCCTGTTCGGCAGCAATGAAGCCGCTGTAGAAGGCATTGCCGATACCCTCGCCGGTAAGTGGATCAATTAAATGTCCGGCATCGCCGAGAAGCATATAGTGATCTCCAGATAGCGAGCGTCGCTTGGAGCCCAGTGGTAATCCATAGCCCACTATTTTGCCATCTAGTTCTGCATTCGCAAAGCGGGCAGCGATATCAGGATGTTTTTCGAAGACTTCATTCAACACTGTTTTCAGATTCAGTCGCCGTTTCTGAACGAAATCACTTCGCATGCCCAAACCGACATTAGCTCCACCATTTGGTAACGGGAATATCCAGAAGTATCCTGGATTAAGCTCAGGAAGAAAATGGAGTTCGATGAAGTTATCCTTATGAAAGCCAGTGACTCCTTTATAATAGGCGCGCAAAGCTGCCGCGTAATGGGCATTGTCTTTTGTGTGTCCGGCTATGTGGCGGCTGAAATGAGAATAGGCGCCATCAGCAATTAGCAATATGCGGCAATGAATTTCCTGCCCAGAGGCAGTGCTAATCTTCCAGCCTTTATCGGTGCGTTCGTATTCTTTTACCTCAATGCCTTCTCGAAAATCGATGTTCTTCCGTTGGCGTACTTCTTCCACCAGGAAGTTGTCGAAATCCGTTCTGCGCATGACATAGCCCGGAGCCTCATCCACATTGGGATCGTAGTCCACTTGAAACGGAATTTTTAGCTCTCTGCCGTTTGAAGGGATAAAGCGAATACCCCAGACATCTACGTTGGTCACCTGTTGTCGGAACCGTCGTAGCATAGCAGGGTCCAGACGACCAAGAAGGGTTGTCACTTTGCCACTGACTGCATCACCACATACTTTGTCTCGTGGGAAGGTCGCCTTGTCCAGTAATAGACAAGGAGTACCTAGATAACTGAGTTTGAGCGCTGCCGCTGCTCCACCGGGTCCGGCTCCAACAATACACACTTCCGTTTCCATCATGTTCATACTTCCTTAGCGGGCACTAAAGGTAGCAAGGACACGGCAATAAGCAGCGGCATCACTAGGATCAATATCTGATCTTTTTACAGGGAGGAGGGGTACTATTGCCCAAATCGATATCCCAGTGATATTCGGCCGTAGGGCAGGAAGCCACCACTAAAACTTCGTCCGGCACCAATGCCTACTTCGAAGAGCAGCTTATTGTTTCGAGAGACGGTCTTAGTACCTAGTAAGAAACCTAAACCCGGACCGTCTGAATCCGTAACGCCTCCGAGATAAGCACCTACGTAGAAGCGATCTAAACCTTGCCGTGGATTGAAGTAGTATTTACCGGCAGCCCAAACAGCTGCACCACCTTCTACAATTAGGGTGTTAAGTTCTACCCCAAACTCAGGGTTGAATCCGTATTCTACACCAGCACCGATACCAAGGAAAAGTAAGGCAACTGGGTTTAATTTAATTTCCGTTTGTGCTTTGAGGCCAGAAGAGAGAACGAGGAGTAAAAATGGGAGGAGTAGGTACTTTTTCATCAGGGTTGTAGTTTAGTTGCACCCTAAAGCTGCACAAAAAAACGGTTGGCTACAAATTGCAGCCAACCGTTTAAAGTATTTTTAACCCGTCTGTTAAGTATTCGTCAAAAATTAATTCGCTCTTTTACTTTAGCATTTAGCTTAACTCGGGAATTACCACGAAGTCGCCGCGAAGCGAATTATTCGACTGTGACTAAGTTTATCTTAACAGTGTTACGTTGCCTTTTTGCACCAGTTCTTCACCGTTCGGACACAATACCTTTAGGTAGAAACCATACACATCAGGTGGCAATTGTTCGCCACGATAAGTACCATCCCAACCTTCAAACGGATTCGTAGTCCGGAACATCTCCTCGCCCCAACGATTGTAAATCAGGAAGTCTACCTCCGATAATTCTCCCAAGAAGAAGCTCCGTAAACGCAGTACGTCGTTAGTACCGTCGTTGTTCGGACTGAAGGCGTTTGGTAAGAAGATATGGTCGGTATCACAAGTGCCATCAATTACATTAACTGGAATCTCCAGGTCTTTCTCACAACCCAGTAGGCTAACGGTGACGAAATAGAAGTTGTCTCCTTCTACGGTCGGTGTCACCACAATAACAGGGCTATCCTCGGCAGGAGGGTCCCAGTCGTAGCTACAGCCTACACAGCCAGTGACGGTAATGGTGGTAGATTCATCTAGCAAGATGGTATCTGGTTCCGCACTGATTTCGAGATCACCCATGAGGTCAATCACCGTTACACTGGTAGTCAGTACCTCGCTACAACCAAACTGATTGGTTACCGTAGCGGTGAAGGTGCCAGTAATATTAGGATCTACCGTAACGGTGAGTTCATTGAGGTCGGTTAGTACCCCAAGTGGTTCCCAAACTACAGTGATATCCTGGTCACCTGCATTGTTGAATACAGAAAGCTCCACTTCATCTGTTGGCTCACAAATAATCAAAGTATCTGTAATGCCCACGTCCAGTGGGTAATTGAAAATCGTTGTTGTATCTCGTTCGGTACAACCATCACCACTCGTCGCTACAGCATATGCTTGACTGGTACCTGCTGGAGGAGTGTAGGTAAGTGTTACTCCAGTACCCAACGGTAGATCTCCTGGTAATTGGAACCATTCAATCGAATCTGCTGGGAAATCAGTATTTGCCGTTAGCGTTACTTCACCAGGTGCACATAAGGTGATTTCATCTGGCGTGACATCAAGGTTAAGTTCTGGATAAACTTCAATGTCAATAGTATCCATCACCACACAACCAAATACTGTATCCGCAACTGACACGATATAGGTCAATGGCATATTTGTAGTTACAACTGGATTCCAAGGCTCGGTCAGGTCAATGAACTCATCCTCTGGCATCCATTCATAAACGAGCGTTGGATCACCGTTCGGATTGATTGGTGTTGGCTCGTTGGCACAAACGAATACGGTTCCATCAGGTAGTTCATCTGTAAAGGCTTGCAGACAAACCTCCTCACTACTGCTCTGGCTACATCCCGTATTCGGATCCGTAGCAATGGCAGTGTAGGTGAAGCAGCCATCCACACTTGGTGGTAATACTTCTATGCTGTTGCCCGTACCGATAGTATCGGTCATGAATACCCAGACGATATCTGCTGGAACGTCGGTAGTAGCGGTTAGCGTCACCGGTGTTACTTCACAGAGTTGGATACCACCTTCCGTTTGTAGGTTCAAATCCGGCTGTACAATTACTACAATCGAATCCTGATCTGTACAGGTTGTACTTGGGTCAGTGATCGTCACATAGTAGGTCTGGTCTTCCGTAAGCGTTGCAATCGGATTCTCCGGGTTGGTCAAATCAAGGCCATCCGTCGGCGACCAGTTAAAGGTGTAAGTAGGATTTCCTCCTGGGTTAATTGGAGTAGGCTCATTATAACACACGAATACGGTGTCAGCTACTTCTCCTTCAAACTCAAGAACCGTCACCATAAAGTCTACAGTGTCGACACAGAGGTGCTGATTCGTTACTATAGCACTAATAACCACTGAGCCTGGCTCAGTAACTTCAATGTTTACAGAGCTTTCGTCGTTTGCTCCAATGATGTATTCTTCAGGACTCCACTCGTAGGTCAACACATCTTGATCGTCCAAGTTGATGACGGTCAATGTCGTATCTACTCCTTGACAGGCCGTTACATTAATGCCAGGCCCAATAGAGATGTCTACGCCATTGTCAACGACAATAACGGTATCCGTGGCGGTACATCCGAACATGTCAGTAGCTACCGCAATGATCGTGTCGGTACGGAATGGATTAATAGTAATACTTGGACCAGTTCCGAGCGGGCCTTCTGAAGTGCTGCTCCATTCTACTGTGATATCCACATTAGCAGTGGCAGTGATGGTTACATCTTCTCCGCAGGTCTCTACCACTGGGTCTTGATCAAGCATTAGATCAATGTCTTCTGGTACAAACACTACAACCGAATCCACTACAAAGCAGGTGTCTGCTCCAACGGTTGAATATGCACTGGCTATGTAGGTAGTAGTCTCCGTCGGAGTTGCTACTGGGCTCGCTGCTGTAGGATCATTCAAGGTGCCTGCTGGTGTCCAGCTGTAGGTCAAAGAAGGATCGCCATCTGGGTTGAGCGTAACAGAGTCGCCGAGACACACCACTAAGGTGTCGTTCAAAGAAACATCCAGGTCTACCAAGTCAATTTCCAGTGTATCTATGAAAGTATTGCTACAGTCATTTTCTGTGCCAATAGTTAAGCTCACAATAAGTGGGTCTTCACTAAAGACAGTCACACTTGGATTTTGCTCCTGGCTACTACCTGGTGTTGCTGTTTGGAAAGTCCAATCCCAGCTGTCAGTATTATTAAGGGTGTTTACAGAAGTATCAAAGAACTGGATCACCGCTGAATCTGCAGAACACTCTGTGATCTCATAGGTGAAGTTCGCAAAGATGGTCGGCGCTTCCACCATGATATCCATCGTGAATGGATCAACACAGTCTACATCGTAAACGATATCCAGGGTTACAGTATACATGCCCGGGCTATCGTACTCATGAACTGGGTTCTCTTCAAAGTTAGGTCCGCTGCCGTCACCAAAGTCCCAGACGTAGCCAAAGGCGTCTGTACTGGTGTTGGTAAAGGTGACTTCTCCTCCATTACAGTCAATCAGGCTAGTAAATCCTAGCATAATGTTAGGGTCAATCACTGCTACATGGATCATCTCTTGAGTTGTACAACCAAATTGGTTGGTAACAGTCACTGTTACATCTTCCGTACCGATAGCTTCCAAGTAGTCTGGCATAGCATCAGTGTTGGTGCCTGGAGCAAACAAGTTGGCTGGCTCCCAGAGGTAGGTAAGCGTATCGTTGGGGTCAAGATTGGTAACACTCAACATAATCTCTTGTCCCAAACAAACCGCTACGGTATCCGGTGTTTCGATGTTAACCAAACCACCACTAACAGTTACGGTAGTAGTTTCGGTACAGCCATTTACATCTGTTGCCACTACTGTATAAGTATCCGTACCGGAAAGAGCAGGAGTGAAGACAGGGCCAGTAAACACTGGGGTCATACTACCTTCTTCGAACCACTCAATAGTAGCAGAAACATCCGTTGTAGCAGTAAGTGTTGTATTCGGTGCACAGAAGTTGCCACCGCCAATTACGTTCAAATTGATAACTGGTGGTACAAACACCTCTACCGTTTCTACAACCTCACAATCGATTGTTCCTTCTGCGGTAATAGTTACCGTATAAACAGTAGTACTACTTGGGAAGAAGCTAGGCTGTGGTGAGCTGACGTCGCTAATACCAGTGCCTGGGCTCCAGGCATAGGTGAAGCTAGGATCACCAGCAGGCTGAATCTGCACCGTGTCACCAGGACAATCTAGTAGTACGTCTGGGAACTGATCGGCAGGAGGTGCAAGGCTAATTGTCACATCCTGACTTGTAGTTGCGGTACAATTATTAGCAGTTGTTATGGTCAACGTAGCCGTAAACGTTTGATTGCCGTTAACGGTGACAGTTGGATTTTCATCATTACTCGTTCCGTTGCCATTGGTAAATACCCAATCGTAGTCAACTGTGTTGTTGGCGCCATTGATAGAGGCATTGGTAAACTGTACTTCTACCTCGTCAGGAGTACAACTGTTATAGCTTACGGTAAAGTCAGCAGAAAGCGGAATGATTTCTACTGTAACATCCTGGGTAGTGGTGGCTACACAACCATCAGCGCTCATCGTAGTCAGTGATACAGTGTAGGTACCTGGCTGCGGATAAGTATAGGATGGAGAAGGTAGCGTGCTTACATCTGCGGTTGTACTAGGGTCTCCAAAGTCCCACAAGTAAGTAGAGGCATCAACACTGTTGTCCACGAAATTAATGGTCAGACCTTGGTCACAACCCGTTTCTGGTGTAAAGTCTGGCACTGGTTCTGTTCTTGCATCTACTTCCACGGTGCGGGTAAAAGTACAACCAGTGGCATCTTCGGTAATGGTAACGGTAAGAGTAACTGGTGCAGTAAATACAAAGCTAGGAGATGGCTCGTCTGCTGGGAAGCCAATTGTCGGACTCCACTCAAAGGAAAAACCAGTAAGGTTGCCGTTAGCAATAATATCCACCTGCGAACCAATACAAGCTGTTAGGTTCTCTGGGTAAGTGATACCGCCATCATCTGAATTTATGACGGTCAAAGTAGTACAAACACTGTTAGAACATCCACGTTCATCTGTGATAAGTACACAATATTCACCTTCAACACCTACATCTACTGACTGTGTATCAGCGGTGAAATTATCTGGACCAGTCCAGCTATAGGTAGTATTCCCGGCCGCTCCTTCATCGCTAGCAACTAATGTTGCCAGGTCTCCGTCACAGATTTCGTCAGGACCGGTAATCATAGCCTGAACCAATGGTACATCAATTGTGATGACCGTGGTGGTATTGGCAAACCACCAAGTATTGATGGTGTTTTTGTCACCATAACCAGAGGTGTCATCGTCATTGAAATCGTCACAGGTCGATCCATTAAGACTGAAGTTGTCCCAGTTACGGCACATGGTGTTACAGTCACATCCATTTCGGCCATCAATGACGGCTCCTGTGCCAGGAAGTTCAGGTATGTCCGTATCATCCCAATAAAGGAAATCCGAAGATTGATTGCTGGAGCAAATTGGTCGGAGTGTCTCCACACAATAGCCATTTCGCAAAAACTCCACATCATAGGCAGACCAGTGCTGAATACCTTGTGAATAATTGAAGATGATATCAATCGTGTCGGTAGGTGATATCGGGCTTCCGTCGCCACGTAAACCATCCCAGGGGACGCAGTTGGTCAGCTGTCCTTCGGGAAATTCGGCCACTAGAGCTACATCCAAAGAGTTTGGATCAAGAATACCGTTCTGGTTGAAGTCTAAAATGATTTCAACCTGTCCTGGTTTGGTTGCGGTAATATCTAAGCAGAGACTATCTTGATTTAAACATCTAAAAGAGTCTGGTACTTCAATCTGCCCACAAACCCCAGAAGGGAAGAGCGTGGGGTCTGGTTCCGAGAGGAATATTTGGTGCTCCGCAGAGTTCAACGTTGCATTGACGCCTGGAATAGACTTTCGATCATCTGCAAGTACACCGGTATTGCCAGGTCCAGTACTGTTGAAGGCCACGTTAAAGGACAATCCCTGAAGGCCTGCATCTTGGAAGTTAATTCTAGACACGAAACCATCTGTTGTATAGGAGTATAGTGTACCGTTAAATTCACGGTCCCATACACATTCTGGCTGCTGCGTACCATCTCGTTGTGGAGTACGGAATGCCCAGTTGCGCGACCATACCCGGCCATTAATAGGCGTGCCATTGTTGGCTACAGTGATATCCCAAAACGGAATATTTACCTTTTCGCTTGTAGCATCCTGGAAGCCTACATCTGAGAACTCGATGTAGTAAAGACCTGTTTCTGTAGGTTGGAACTCATACATCAGTTGGTTATCCTGCATCTCGGTGGTCGGATATACACCAAAAGCGGCTTCTGCCCAACTGGTAACATTGGCATTGCCAGGAGTAACGATGAATGGACCGTGAACTACAGTCTCATTACCATCGTTGTAGACAATTCGGAATTGGTATTGACCGGAAAATGCACCCGGGAAAGGTTCACCATCGTCGCTGTATTCTTCAGCAAGACCCAAAAAGATCTTTTCGTTTACATCGCCGATGGTAATATAGAGTCGGCTACTTTCCGGCCCGTTAAAGGCAGCGAAGTTACCGAAGTCTACTCGGTTAGTTTCCAGCATTACTGGCGCATCATCAGCAGTTGGAGCAACTTGCTGTACGCCTTCTGCAATGGCTGGAACACTCAGGGCAAAGGTGAATAAGCTCGCTACTAGCAAACGAGCTACAAGGGGGAGAGGTGATATGTTCAGGACCAATTTCATGGCTTTTGCGTTTTCTATTTTTCAAGGGGAAGATCAACAGTCACTCAATTCTTAGCTGATCATGAACGACTGTTGATCTACTGTCCGTTGGATTTTATTTACGTTCTTCATTTTCTTCCTCCTGTTGCTGCGGCTGCTCCTCTTCTTCTTCATTGCCAGCGCGAACCTCTACTCGACGCTCCAGGGAAGCAAACAGGTTGAAAATACTATTGCGTTCATCGTCCAGCTTGTCAACTACGCGTGGGTCAGCAGTAGTTTCTCCCAGCGGATCTTGATCGAACGTCAAGGTTTTATCTACTGTATGGAAGTCCCAAAGGGATGTTCCTTCGTATTCATATCTTCTAAAGAAGTTGAGTACAGCATCAATACGACGACGACTTAAGATCTCATTATAAGCAGTAGCGGCACGTGGACTGGCAAAACCCTTGAGGTCCATGTGGAAGGTGCCGCCAGACTCGAGATAAACAACTAGGCGCTTGGCAAATTCTTCCAAGTCATAGCGACCACCCCGTACTTCAAGGTTAAAGAAGTCATTGAAACGGCGGCGAGTCCGGAAAGCTTCTTCCAGTTCCATGTCTCCAGTGAAAGTTTGCACGAAGTTTTGCTTTTGCTTGTAGTATTCGACATTGGTCGAAACGTACTCTTTGTCCGTCGTCGGTTTGCGTGACCTTGGATCCGGATGGTCATTGTCGAAGTACAGATACAGCGGCAACATTGAATTCGGATCTTCATAAGGCTCTAAGAAGACATCGAAGGCAATTTTACCACCACCAGCGGTCAAATCTTCTTGGGAGAAGGAGATGATATCATTTACAGGCTTGTACCCTTTGCGAGAAACCTGAAGTTCGTATGGTTTATCCAGATTGATGGAGAATCGGAAATCATTACCATCAGGGTTAATCTTATCCGCAACTAGTTCACCAGTGCGAGGGTCAATTAGTCGAACCTCAGCACCTGGCAATGGTAGTTCCGTAACTGCATCATAGGTGAAGATCTCCAGTAGCTGACCCAAGTGCAAGTCTTTGCGGTAGGTGCCACTATCTGGTACTTCTGGTCCAGACAAGTCTAGTGATGTCAGGTCAGGTCCGTAGCCATCGCGCTCACCTCGGATCACGTAACGTTTGCCTTTCTCTACGACAAATCCAAACTGATGCCCCGTTTTATTGGTCAGGCTATCAACAAGCTTTTCGCCTTCTTCATCGGTGTACTCATACAAGTAAACTGTGCTCCCAGCAAGTGGCTCGTTATCGAGTAAGCGATAAGTATAAACCTCCAGGAATAGACCGGGCTCGAGGTAAAGATCCTTTTGGATTTTTGCTACATCAGCGTATTCAGGGTCATTCGTGTCAATAAAGGCTTGCGCCGGCTTAAAGCCATCTTTTTGAGCAAATACTTGGTACTGTTTGCCACGGCGCAATTTGAAGTGCGAGTCATTAGAGGTTGGATTGACAATACTGTCGACCAAAATCAACTCCCCATCAGGGTCCAATTCATATAGATAGACCGTCGCACCAACTAAGGCAGAAGAATCCAGCTGATTGAAGGTGAAAACATCTAGCTCCAGATCTGGAGATAAATATAGTTTGCGTTCAATCTCTTTCAGGTCTGCCAGTTCTGGTGATGTTAAGTCAATGGTGTCTCGATCGGCACTAAAGCCGGGCTTGGTAGCCACGAGTTCGTATTGTTTGCCTGGATCAACTGTGAACTCAAAATCGTGTGCCGTAGGATTGTATACACTATCCACTAAGCGGCGACCGCCAGGGTTGAGTTCATACAAAGCGACGGTTGTACCTGGTAGTTCCGTAAGCTCCAAGGCGTGATAGGTCAATGCCAGTAGCTTAATCTCATCTGTAATTCCTACGCTGTACAAGTCATTACAACAGGCCTCTTTCCCATCATCCCAAAAGATAGCGAGGGAGTCTGGACGGTTAGAAGCGAAGATCGCTCGTTCTCGCTCTGGAAAGCGAGAATAGTAGAGGTCGTTATAGCTACTGTTAACTGGGGTGCCCATGTGCGTAGGACGATCCCAGCTGCGTCCATTCCAGCTAGTACGGTAAATATCAAATCCACCCATCGACAAACGCCCGTCTGTACTGAAATACAGTACTTGGTTGGGCTCGTAGAAGAATGGTGTCACATCATCACCATTAGTATTGATACTTCCCAGGTTCTCCACCGGTCCACAGCGATTCGGTGCCAGGATCTCAGCCCGATAGATGTCAAGGCCTCCTTTACCGCCCGCTCGATTAGAGGAGAAGTAAAGGAATGCAGTATTATCGGATGCTTGTACGCCTACATTTGGATGCGTATTGGTTGCCTTAGGGTCATTAAGAGGTAGACGCTGTGGTGTACCCCAACGGCCATCTTCAAAAATGCTGGAACAATAGATTTCACAGCGGAAGTCAGAAGTGCCACCAACATAGTCACAAAGCGTGTAGTATACCGTCTGTCCGTCCGGTGCGTATGTGGTATGAGCTGCTATACGACCTGGCTGATTGATTTGCTTCGGTAGATCTTCTACTTCGGTAGCGCCTGGTTCTTGCGTCATGATTCGCGACAAACTTCGTCTTGGCAAGACGGAATCACGACGAATGTTGTAGCGTAGCGAGGAGAAGTACAACATATCGCCCTTATAATAAGGAGCAAAGTCAGAGTGTGGAGAGTTAACATCTCCTGGCAGGTGCATAACTGTGGTTTCGTCAGGGCGACTGACTACATCTGAAGCCCACTCTGCATTAATTCTCTCGTGTTCAGCTTCTTCCAGAAACTTAGGTTCAACGTCTGGATCTTCGTCCACAAACCCTTTGTACAAGGACGCGGCGGCGCTGTAGAATCCTCGTTTTTGCAATACCTGTGCTTGACGAAACTCCAGCAGTGGGAAAGAATCGCGTAGGCTACTGGTAGCCACCTTCTGGTAGGCATTGCTAGCAGTGGAGTAAGCAGTAAATTGACGAGCACTCTCTCCGAGTTTGTACCAGAGGTCAACCCGGGTGGAGTCATATTTTAAAGCTACCTCATAATAACGGTAGGCACTATAGTAATCTGCTTTGGCATAGGCCGCATCCGCAGCCTGAGTCCATTCCTCCATGGACTGGCTCATCCCCAAGAAGGGAATCAGCAGGGTAAGCAGTGGTAAGATGAAAATCCTTTTCATGGCTAGCTTGGTCATAGGATAATGGCAACTTGGGATTAGATAAGGGGGCAAAACTTGAAATTAGGCAGCGGGCATACCTTCTTAATAAGGTAGCGGACGTTCAATTCCAGACCTCCTCGCCGATTGGTAGCGATTTGGAATTCGGAAATGTTGAAGTCATAGCTCAAACTAGCCCTGATAATTTCGTGATAGTTGATCTCTAGGGCAGGATACCATGCATCGCCAAATTCGTCGAAGCGATAACCTGCTCCTACCATGACCGACCATTGCTGGCCCGGTTCGCGGTTGAGGTGAAGCTTAGCACCTATGGTAGCGAGATATTGGCGGTAGGTACTTTGGAACTGAGCCATGCCGGCCAAATGAACATCAAGTGGATCGCCTACCTGGATGATTCCAGTGGCGTAGGGACTGTAACGAATAGGCAAACTCACCTTTACATCCTCGATGAAACTCATGTCTGGTTGTGGCAAGTGATGGATACCGATACCAATATCCAGCTTGGAGCGCTTTTCCAATAGGTCGATCAGTGCACCGCTTTGCAATGCTTGCCAACGGAAATTAATCCCAACACCGGCATCAAAAAAGATATGGCTGGTATTCGCAAATGCTTCGCCACTGCCAAGGTTTGGATTAAAAACCCCCAGAAGGACATCGAAATTTTCATCAAAACGTAAATCGTCCGTTTTGAATGAGCGTTGCCCCAGTCCTGCGTTCAGGCCGACAGTTACAAATGATTGCTTGTTGAGTGGTCGTGTATACGAACCGTACAAACCGACTTCCGCTAGTGCCAAGCGAGAATCCCCGGCTTGATCATAGTTAAGAGCGACACCCGAAGAAAAGAATCCTGGGCGAGCACGACCACAAGTGTACTTATGGTCAGCGGTAACAGTGAAGGTCTCGTATGCTACCGGAACTTGATTCCACTGACTACGATAGCTTGCTGCAATACGCGTATTACCAGCAAACACCCCGGTCAGTGCCGGATTCAAGTGTAGAGGAGCATAAGAAAATTGGGAATAGTGAAAATCCTGGGCTTGAAGACCCGACACCCAAAGGAGCAGGCACAAAAGGGATAGGAGGGTTTGTCGTACCATCATAAAATGTTGTTTCATGTTCAGGCTGCTACTACAGCAGTGGGATTATTTTCTTTATGAGGCAGTGAAATGCACGGCACCGGTCTCAAAAAAACGGAAAGGCATACCATATATTAGACGGAACTCGCCGTTGGTAGTCACCTTTATACCGTATCTACATTATCACTTCTTGCTTTTTACGGCAAAGTGTCAATTTTGTTTGGGTAAAACCCGTGAGAAATACCATATATATGTCGGGCGAGCCACTTACGCGGCCTGGTAAATTTCTCAGCGCAATTGTGTCGGTTGCTATTAGGTCCCCTCTAGAAGAGATTATGATGCCCGGTCGGTTGACCGGCCTGAATAATTAGGGTTGCGAAAAATAAAGGATTCCTACCGTAAAATAAATTTTTGGCCCGTTTTTTGACTGTTTAAGACGGATAAACGAATTTTTTTCAGGAATAACCCGAAAGTTTTTCGCTTTTAAACGAAACCAATTATATTTGTTCACGTTAATGAAGCTATAAAGAGCGGAAATCTATCAATTATCCCACTGATGGGTTTCTAGGCAACAATTACAATCTACACGCCAAAAAGCCGGAGGAATGTTTGTTCTTTCGGGGATAGTTTATTAGTTTTATCCCAAGCTAGTCAACTATCTGTTCACTGGTGATTAACTGTACGTCCCCAGTTAATAATCAGAGTTATCCCAATCAAGTTTGTTTTTGTTTGACGCCATCCGGTGTGGAAGGTGTTTGTTCGGTTAATCATCGGTCATCCCATCGATTTTAAGCCCAACATTAAAACGCAACTTCTACCAAGCCTGCTAGACAGGTTAGGAAGGATGATCCTTTATTTTTATTTAACAACTCAAAAGGAAACAGGCGTGAAGCAATTTTTACTCTCATTAATGATTATCTGCTGTTCGGCTCTAGTGCTGGGGTTAATGGCGAATAATCGTTTGTACGTCCATCCCGACGGTACCGGCGAAGGTGCTAACTGGGAAGAGGCGTTCCCTGAGCTCCAGGCTGCTCTGGCAGTAGCGGAGGAAGGTGACGAAATCTGGGTAGCTGCTGGTACATACGTACCAACTACCGAGGCTGACCGCACCGCCTCTTTTGCTATTCCAAGTGGCGTTAAAGTATATGGTGGTTTCGCCGGTACTGAAAAGAAGCTTGAGGATCGCGACACAGAAAAGAATCTAACCATCTTGAGTGGCGAGATTGGTGATGTAGCTGTAACAGAAGACAACAGTTACACCGTAGTTTACTTCAACTACGCCAATGATGCGACACTAATTGATGGGTTTGTAATTACGGGTGGTTACGCTGACGGCCTGGTTGAAGGTGCTGATTTGAGCACTTGCGGCGCAGGCGTATACAACAACGGTGAGTCTGGCGTATCTTCTCCTACTATCGCAAACTGTTTGTTCCTAGAGAATTTCTCTCGTGAAGGAGCAGCTATTTATAATTACGCGAGCGACGGCGAGACTTCTCCCGTCATTAGCGATTGCAAATTCGTTTACAATCGCTCCGACTTCAATGGGGGTGCCATTTTCAATGATGGAAACTTTGGTACCTGTAATCCTACTATCACAAACTGCAGTTTTGAAGGTAACGAATCTATATATGGCGCCGGTGTTTTAAACCGTGGCCTTTATGGTGAGTGTCAACCTGTTATCGAAGACTGTCTCTTTGCCGAAAACTTCTCCCTAGTTCGCGGTGGCGCGATCTACAACCAACGTGAAGGACGCGGTATCTGCGAGGCACAGATGAGCGGTAACGTATTTGACAACAATGTTACCACTATTGGTGACCCTGATGTTGAGCAAACTATCAAGCTCAAAGCAACAGGTACAGTAAAACCTAAGCGTTCTGGTATCCAGCAACGCCCAGCTTCTACAAGCGACATAGCTTACTAAGCATCAATATCGCTTCAACTGCCTAACAGAGCGGGCTGATCGGTGTCTCACACGGATCAGCCCGCTTCCTTTTTTATTAAGTTGTGTTATCTTGATTAGCGTTTATGTAGGCTAATACGAAATCTACGTACATAAACACTATTGACTCCAATTGATAATTTATGTTCCGTCTTATACTTCCCCTGGCTTTTTTGTCCTCGTTTTTGTCTTGTGAACCTATTCCTGATCCTTCGCCTCCGGCGACATCAGCTCTGGTAATGGATATACAGAAGCATTTTGTGCCGGATCGAAGAGTAGCTCGACTAGATGTTGATGTTCTTGTTCGCGAAGATCACAGTTTGCTCCTCGAAGGAGAAACGACTATGCCAGGTGCAAAGGATAGCCTAATCCGCGCTTTAGAAAATCAAGGATACGATGTAATCATTGATGAGGTGCTGGAGATGCCTGCCGAGGCATTAGGAGAAAAGACCTTTGCGCTAGCTCGTCATTCTGTAGTGAACCTGCGATCTGAGAAAGGGCATTCGCAGGAATTAGCTACACAAGTTTTGCTAGGTACCCCTCTGCAAGTATTGAAGCAAGATGAAGAGTGGTACTTTGTTCGGTGCCCGGATGAATATTTAGCCTGGGTGCACGGAGGGGAAATTGTGCGCATGTCTGCCGATGAATTGCAAACATGGCAGGAAGAGGATCGAGTAGTGTACACTAAGGATCACGGCTATGCTTTTGACGATCCAAGTATTGCCAGTGAGCAGGTAGGAGATCTTGTAGCCGGAGATATCTTAGTTCGTGCCTTTGTCGAAGGAGCATTTACGGCTATGCTTTACCCAGACAACCGTCATGGCTTTATCCCAACTGCCGACCTAATACCATTTGAGGACTGGTTGGCTCAACAACAACCCAGCCTGGAACTCACCCAAGCTGTAGCCTTCCAGCAAATCGGCAAACCCTATTTCTGGGGTGGGACGAGCCCCAAAGCCATGGACTGTAGTGGTTTCACAAAGACTGTATACTGGCAGCAAGGGCTTATTATTCCAAGAGATGCTTCGCAACAAGTACATGCAGGAGTTGATGTAGAATATGATGAAGACCTCAATGGGCTAGAGGCAGGAGATTTCCTCTTTTTTGGCCGCTATCGTGAAGATGGTTCGGAGAAGATTACCCACGTAGGGATTTATCTAGGAGAGGGTAATTTCATACATAGTGGTTCTGATAATGGCGCCAATAAAGTTCAGCAACTATTACCTGATCAGCCTGATTATGTAGAGCATCGCCGTAAGAGTCTAATGCGAGCCCGTCGCTTGCAAGTTGGATCAAAGGGCGTTCGGACAGTAGCTGAGCACCCATGGTATTGGTAGGCTGATCACTACAAGGCAGGAATTTGTCGGCCCTAGACGCCAGTTGGTAGCATTTGCCATTACTACGCACAACTTTTGGTGCCTTTTATGCATTCTAAAAACAATGAAACCTTGTTTCTTAATTGCCGAATGCGGCGAATAGAAGAAGCGGTAAGACGACTCTCGACGTTTATATATCGTTAAGCAATTGCGAACTGAGGTGTGCTCAAACCCGAAAACATCTTTTCGCATGAGGGTTTGTGTTCTGAAATAAATATTAACTCTTAAATCGATTTTGCTATGAGCCAATGGTGGAAAACAATTTCTGCGGGCCTCATCGGTGGGGCTATAGCACTATCTGGTGCGTATTTTCTTAATATTAATGGAAGTAATAGCGCAGCTCCTGCTCAAGATGTACCTGTACGTCAGGTAAATCTGAGTCCTGGCAGTTCTGTGCTTAATAACCCTCCAACCTTCGACTTTAGAGCTGCTGCACAGCGTGCTACTCCTTCGGTCGTGCATATCTCAGCTAGTGGGAGTGCGGGCTCAAGTGATAGCCCACTCCGTTTCTTTTTCGATGATGACAGTCCCTTCGGTGGACCAGGAGGAGGAACCGGTTCTGGTGTGATTTATTCTGCAGATGGTTATATCATCACGAATAACCACGTAGTAGACAAAGCCGAAAATCTGACCGTTACGCTTAATGATAATCGGAAGTTTACTGCAGAGGTGATTGGCCGGGATGAAAAAGTAGACCTAGCCGTGATTAAGATTGAGGCGACTGGGCTTCCAACATTGGACGCAGCAGATTCCGATCAAGCTGAGATTGGTGAATGGGTGCTTGCAGTAGGAAACCCGCTTGATCTTACGAGTACGGTTACAGCAGGTATCATCAGTGCAAAAGGCCGCAGTCTCGAGCTTATACCGGGGCGTGATGCTATTGAATCCTTTTTGCAAACAGATGCAGCTGTAAACCCCGGTAATAGTGGAGGAGCCTTGGTTGATGCCGAGGGGCGACTACTAGGAATTAACACAGCTATTGCCACGCGTACTGGAATGTTCCAAGGATATTCGTTTGCTATCCCGGTAAACCTCGTGACTCGAATTGTAGATGATATTATCGAATTCGGAAGTTTTCAGCGCGCTTTCCTTGGAGTGAGTATTTACCCATTGGATGCAGATGCTGCAGATGAGCTCGGTGTACAAATTAATCAAGGAGTGGTAATTGACGAGCTGGTTGATGGCGGTTCTGCCCAGTATGCAGGGCTTCTCCCTCGTGACATCATTGTAAAAGTAGATGATCGTCTAATCCGCGACGTTCCGGAACTAACGGAGATGGTAGGACGTTCTAAGGTAGGTGATGTGTTACAGATTACGGTAGTTCGAAAAGGGGAGGAAGTAGAACTCCCTGTGAGAATGAGAGCACAATAAAGAGTGACACAAAAATGACGCCGTTAAGACTTTCTTAACAGTCCGATTTACAACATTTTACCGCTTAATGCGGTTAAGAATTCTAAGAGTGTTGACCATAAAATCTGTTTTGACAGATTATCAAAGATATACTTGTTTAAAGTTGGTTTTTCGTTTTGTTTTGATGTGTCTGCCCTTTTCTGGGCAGGCATTTTTTTATGTTACACCATTAGAAAAGGGTATAAGGAGGCTGATTCCAGCGTTTCCTTATACCCTTTTTCATTTCAGTCGGACCGATTTATTCGCACGGTCTATACCAATCTAACGGTAGGTAATCTGCAATTTCTTTAGGATTCCTCCAATAGAGAGAACAATCGACCGAGGTCGTCATCGTTTCCTAAATCCAAGTCATTTGTTCTAACCAAGCGCTTGATCGTGGCTGCTTTTCTTGGGAAGGCCTTTGAGATGCTACGCATGTTGTTTTTTACTTGAATTAAAGAAGCTCCGTCAAAGACCCAGAATTGGCTCCGATCCATGTACTTGTCAGGGCGTCGAACCATACCTAGATTCTCTACGTATTCTTCCCGGCGTAAGTATTTGATCGGTTGGTGAAGTACCAGGTAGCGATCTCCACGATGCAAAACTTCGTAGAAACGTCGGCCAGGATCGCCGACACCAAATAGTTCATTGAGATCCTGAATCTCCAAGACGGTGGTGTCTTGTTCAGGGCCGTAGACCGTTACAGCGTCAAGGCGGTCCATCGGGAATTCACCGATATAACCACTGGATAGTTGGATATTCAATATGTTGCTCTCTAGATCAGGAAGCACATCCAAAATTTCACTGTAGTTAGGCTGACCTTCAAAGCGAATACGGCCTGGTGCCCATTCTTCATGTAAAAATGGTGTTCCTTCTGTGCGATTAACTTTACCGTAGTTAGCAAGGTCTCCGAGGCTCGGTCCCCCTGGGCGCAGGAAAGTTAATTTAGAGATACTTTGCTGGGTGACATTCACTGCTGCGGCAGGCTCTTGTGCTAGCAATGCAGAACTGCCGAGTAGGATCAAGATGCAAAGCGCAATTGTATGTTTTGCAGGCATAAATGTGCGTTTATGTGACAAAAATCATTAATGCAACCAATAAGTTATTACTATTTATGGCGCCGGCCTAATATTGAGCTAGGCCTTTAGTATTAGTTTAACGTTTGACTAGCTCAAAATGACGCCAAGGGCTTATGTTTTGCTAACTTTATGCGGTAAAAAATGGCACCTTTCTTAAGGTGTTTTTCCCGACAGATGGTGTGGTAAGCTTGATACCGGAAAAGAAAAACAGGACTATGAAAAAAATTTTGACGATCACTAGTACACTAATGTTTTTAGTGTTGGCATGGATGCCGGCCAATGCTCAGCATTCGGTGGCACGAGAATGGAGCGAGGAGTTACTGGAGGCAATCCGACGAGATTTTGCTCGCCCTACCGTGCATGCCAGAAACCTCTTTCATACCAGTGTTGCCATGTACGATGCCTGGGCGGTTTATGATGATGAGGCAGAGACCTTTTTCTTAGGGAAATCGGTAGGAGGCTATGAATGTCCATTTACTACAGTACCTGCTCCGGCGGATATTGAGGCTGCTCGTGAGGAAGCGATTAGCTATGCTGCTTTTCGACTATTGTCTCACCGCTTCGCAGAGTCCCCTGGAGCCTTTCTAACTCTGAACAGTCTGAGAACGCATTTTGCAGACTTAGGCTACGATGAGTTAATTACCTCTACCGACTACGAAACAGGCTCACCTGCAGCATTGGGTAACTACATCGCCCAAGAGCTGATTGCGTTTGGCTTACAAGATGGTTCTAATGAGGAGGGTGAATACGAAAACTTGTTTTACGAGCCAGTTAATGACCCACTCATTGTAGGACTTCCGGGTAACCCTGATATTACTGATTATAACCGCTGGCAGCCATTGACGCTTGAGGTGTTTGTCGATCAGGGAGGCAATGTCATTCCTGGAGCTACACCACCATTTCTCAGTCCAGAATGGGGTGTTGTTACTCCTTTTGCGTTGTCTACTGAGGATCTTAATATCTATGAGCGTGACGGTAATCCATACTACGTTTACCACGATCCAGGCGCTCCACCATATCTCAATGTTGACGAACCGGATGCCATGTCAGAAGAGTACCAGTTGACTTTTGCACTGGTAGCTGCTTGGTCTTCCCACCTGTCTCCTGATGATGGAGTGATGTGGGATATCTCTCCTGCAAGCATTGGTAATATTGCTGTTGAAGATTATCCCACTACTATTGAAGGTCTTCGTGATTTCTATAACCTGGTAGATGGTGGTGATATTGGTGAAGGCTGGGATCTCAACCCTGTAACAGGCGAGCCTTACGAGCCACAAATGGTGCCTCGAGGTGATTACGCACGTATTCTCGCTGAATTCTGGGCCGATGGGCCAGATTCTGAAACACCGCCAGGACACTGGTTTACGATCCTGAACTATGTGAATGACCATCCGCTGTTGGAACGTAAATTCGGTGGCGAAGGTGAAGAATTAGGAGAATTAGAGTGGGATGTAAAGTGTTATCTGGCTTTAGGTGGCGCAATGCACGATGCAGCTGT
This sequence comes from uncultured Lewinella sp., assembly GCA_913057725.1. Taxonomy (GTDB): domain Bacteria; phylum Bacteroidota; class Bacteroidia; order Chitinophagales; family Saprospiraceae; genus Lewinella. The sequence continues at coordinate 63,108 of CAJXOS010000004.1, read as the reverse complement.
TACCGTCTGGGGTGTCAAAGGATGGTATGACTATTTGCGACCAATTTCTGCCTTGCGTGGTATGGCGGAATTGGGACAAAGTACCGATCCAGGCAGAGCTAATTATCACCCTGCTGGAGTACCACTTTTAGATGGCCTCATCGAGTTGGTAGAAGCCGGTGACCCACTTGCTGGCGCAACGGGGCAAAATATTGGAAAGGTCAAGTTTTTGGCTTGGCGTGGACCAGATTTTATTACTGTGCCTGAGATTCAGGAGGCAGGTGTTGGTTGGATTTTGGCTGACAATTGGTGGCCATATCAAAGACCAACCTTCGTGTCGCCCAACTTTGCGGGTTATGTATCAGGTCACTCTACCTATTCAAGGGCAGCAGCGGAAATGCTTACTGCCTTGACTGGTGATCCATTTTTCCCTGGTGGAATGGGAGAGTTCTTTGCTGAAGAGGACGAGTTTCTGGTATTCGAAGATGGCCCAAGCATGGATATTACCTTGCAGTGGGCTACCTATCGAGATGCTTCCGATCAATGTAGCCTCTCTCGTATTTGGGGTGGAATTCACCCACCGGTGGACGATGTACCTGGACGATTGATGGGAATTGAGCTGGGGCTAGATGCTTTCGAGCTAGCACGTAGCTTATTCTACAAGGATGAAGACGGTGATGGTTTCTATAGCTATGAAGACTGCGACGACACCACTGATCAAGTTTATCCTGGAGCGCCAGAGATTTGTGATGGTAGAGATAATGATTGTGATGGTGAAATTGATGAGGGTGTCTTGCTAAGCTTCTATGCGGATACGGATGAGGATGGTTTTGGAGACCCTGCAATACTAGAACTAGCTTGTAGTGCTCCTGCTGGTTTTGTGGCAGATAATACGGATTGTGATGATTCCGATGATGATGAATTCCCGGGCCAAGTTTGGTATCTCGATCGCGATGGCGATAACTATGGCGATGGAAGCACAGAAGTTAGCTGTGAGCGCCCAGCCTTCGGTTTTCTAGAGGCAGAACTAAGTGCCGTCGACACCGATTGTGATGACCAAGACAGTAACAAATTCCCAGGCCAGGAATGGTTCCTGGATGCTGACCTGGATGGTTATGGTTCAGTGAGTGGGGTAGTAGTGAACTGTGAACGCCCTCAGGATGGTTTCTTGGCTAGCGAATTGATTGCTGCCGATACGGACTGTGATGATAGTGATGCAATTGAATTCCCAGGCCAGGAGTGGTATACAGATGCTGATACCGATGGCTATAGTAGTGGAGAGCAAATTGTAAGTTGTGAACGTCCATCAGCGACAGCTTTCATTGCTGCAGAGCTCCAACAAATCGATGGAGACTGTGATGATACGATCAATGTGGTATACCCTGGTGCACCAGAGGTGTGTGATGACCTTGATAATGATTGTAATGGTGAAATAGATGAAGGCTTACCACTTTTCACCTACTACCGTGATTCAGATAGTGATGGCTTTGGAGATGCTGCCGATGCTATTACCATTTGTGGTGATCTGCCGGATGGCTATTCTCTAAACAATGAGGATTGTGATGATACCAATGGCGATATTTATCCGCAAGCCAATGAGATTGCAGACAATGGCATTGATGAGGACTGTTCAGGTCTTGACCTCTTTGCCAAAACGAAGCTATTCCCGAATCCAACTTCTGATATCCTTACCGTTCATCTGGATCGGATTGGCTTAGTTAACATCCGTATCTACGACTTGAGTGGCCGCCTGGTGTATCGCGCAGAAGAGGCACTGGAAGATAATCGCTTCTTTATTGATATGAGTAGCCTGCGCAATGGGCTATATATGCTCCGCTTAGAGACAGCAAATGGAGAAGAGATACTCGTACAGAAAGTGACGAAAATGTAAGTATTGCAGAAAGGGTAGGAGATGGAAACAGTAGGTTTATTGATTGTTTGGATCAATGTGACCAATTCTCAGTGTCCATCTTCTACTTTTTGATGCTACTATCCTATAAAAAGGAAGGTCCCGACTTCCCCCCAGATGCCGAGACCTAATGCTACAGAAATAGCATGCATTAAACCATTTCATTATACGTGGGTGGGGGGATAAGGTTACTTTCTGGGAGAAATTTATCTTTCAGTGAAGTAAAATGTCTTGAACAGTTCATTTATCCTGATGGATCAACAAACGGCCAAGCAGCTAATTGTGCAAGAGGCACACCGACTTGGATTCTCCTTTGTGGGAGTTGCAAAGGCCGGCTTTATGGAGGAGGAAGCCAGGCGCCTCGAAGCTTGGCTCAATAAGGGATACCATGGGGAAATGGCCTATATGGCCAATCATTTTGACAAACGTGTTGACCCAACGAAGCTCGTCCCTGGTGCGAAGTCGGTCATCAGTTTGATGTATAATTATCACAATCCAGCTCAACAAGAAGACAATACTGCACCGAAGATTAGTCAGTATGCCTATGGTAAGGACTATCACTTTGTGATTAAGGACAAGCTCCGAGAGCTATATCAGTACATCAGTGATAATATTAGTGCCATTGAGGGGCGTGTATTCGTAGACTCAGCCCCGGTTATGGAGAGAGATTGGGCCCGTCGAGCCGGCAATGGGTGGATGGGAAAACATACACTACTAATTCACCCCAAGGCAGGCTCCTATTTTTTCTTGGCAGAGTTAATTATTGATCTAGAGCTTCCACCTGATCCTCCCATGAAGGACTATTGTGGAACCTGTACGCGCTGTATCGATGCTTGCCCGACAGATGCAATTGACCAAGAGGGATATAAACTAGATGCTAGTAAATGTATCTCTTACCTCACAATTGAATTGCGTGAGGCTATCCCGGAAGAGTTCAATGGCAAGATGGAGAACTGGATGTTTGGTTGTGACATCTGCCAACAGGTATGCCCTTGGAATCGTTTCGCTAAACCCCATGAGGAGTCTGAATTTGAACCGCACCCAGACCTGCTCCAATTAAGGAAAACAGATTGGGAAGAACTGACGGAAGAGGTCTTCCGTGAGGTGTTCCGCAAGTCGGCAGTGAAGCGAACTAAATTTACCGGTCTACAACGAAATATTGCCTTTCTACAAAAGGACGAGTCATAAGAATTAGCACAGTGAGCTCTAGATTAAGGAGATACTTAGTTGTGCGTTACATGACCCTCACATTCGTCTCCACCCAGAAGTCAAAAATACTCCGCACCGCCTTTACTAGGTCTTCAATCTCTAGTGGCTTGGGTACGTAGGCATTTGCCCCTAATTCATAACAACGCAGACGTTCTTCGTTAGAATTAGTATTGGTGAACACGATGATTGGCGTATGGTGGAAATCCGAGTTGCTTCGGAGAGCTGAAATAACTTCAAAGCCATCAACAAAGGGCATGTTGAGATCTACCAAAACACAGGTTACAGAAGCAGGATAAATATTTGAGAGATCTTCCAACAGAGCACGACCATTCTCAAAATGTAGCAGATCAATGGGACGATCCAGCTGGCCTAGGGCATATTGGAAGAGTCGTACATCTTGTGGGTTGTCCTCTACGAAGAGGATCTTATTGGGATTATCCATTAGGTTTTGTGTTAATACTTTTTTGCACGGTTTTGCCTAGTGCTAAACGCACCAATTAGTCGGGCAAGTATCTGTTCATAGTATGTAGTCAGCGGAGCAAGGTATGGGCCTCAGTAGCTGATTATTTTATATTTGTGAAAATATTAAATTGTTTTGTAAGTAAGGTGATTTTTGCGGACAAAGGTTACAATATGAGCTTACTTAAATCGTGAATAGCTACATTTGGTCTAGCTATGGTTCGATCTTCTCTTTTCTTATTGGTTTTGATGCTTGTTCTCTTCGGTTGCCAAGATGGTGAACAGCCCGCAGATGAGAATAATAAGAGCGTAAATTCAATACGCCCTTGGAAGTTAGTTTGCCTGGGAGGCACCAATACAATTGGCCATAATGTGGAGCCAGAGCAAGCCTATCCGACACACTTAGCCGAACTTTTGAGCCAACCTAATCAGGTGGTGAAGGTGGTAAATGCAGGAATCACGGGAGAGACAGTAACGGGAGCCGCCGCACGTATTTCCTGGATACTTCAGCAACGAATTGACGCTTTGTTATTAGCGTTGGGCGAGGATATAGATGGGCAGAATCTTACTCCGGCTCACCAAGTAGAATCCTGGCAACAATTACTCGGTACTATTCGGGCTGCCTATCCCCAACTTCCTATCTATATTCTCGATATGTCGGTACGGAATGCAAATGCCGCGGTTTCTTGGACCGATCTAGCGAAAAAATATGAGGTCGTTATTCTTGAACAGGATTGGCGGCGCCATTTATCTGGCAACCGAGAGTTGCTTGATGAGTCAGGGCATGCTGAACTAGCAAAATGGCTTGCTACGGAATTACAGGAATTACCTGAACGCTACTACGATCAAAACTCCCGCTGATGAAGTACGATTGGACCGTGCTGCAGGAAACTTCACATTGGCTGGCGATCAACAAGCCGTCCGGCCTAACCGTGGAACCGGTATGGGACTATCCTTCTGCTGAAGAGCAGGTGCGATCTTATCTCAAGGAAACGGGTAGGCGCGAGCAACCATATTTGGGAATTGTGCATCGCCTCGATCGACCGGTTAGTGGTGTACTGCTTCTGGCAAAAAAGAAAAGTAGCCTGCGTTTTCTCAATCAGCAATTTGCAGAGCGACAAGTCCAAAAGGTTTATTGGGCTATTTGTAGTGGTAGCCCTCCTGACCAGAATGGGATATTGGAGCATCACTTGCTGAAAGACCAGCGTGAAAAGCGTAGTGTTGTGTTTCCTGCAGCACATAAAGGTACGAGCCCTGCTAAGCTGAGCTATCGAATAATTCACCGTGAAACAAACCGTACCTGGCTAGAAGTGACGCTGCATACCGGGAGGTACCACCAGATTCGAGCACAGTTGGCAGCAATTGGTTGCCCGATTGTTGGAGATACTAAGTATGGGAGCCAACTAGCGGATGCCGAAAACAGTATCGCCTTGCATGCGCGATCACTTACTTTTTATGATCCAGTTTCAGTACAGGAGAAGATTACTTGTGAAGCCCCCGTTCCCTATCGCGCAGTATGGCAAAAGCAGCGGAAAATTTGAAACCCTTAGGTTTGCATCAATTTTCTTACCTTTGATCCTAGCTCATATTCATCGGGAGTAGCCATCCGGTAAGAGTTGCAAACTAACTACTAGACCAACAAGCCCCATCTGTAATATCCAAGTTAGTTGCATTTTGCTGCTTCCACCCCCCTTATTATAGAACAACGAGTACTTTGCATATGCTGATCCAATAGCGTGTGCTGATTTAACGAATATGACAACAACACAGACACACCCTACCTACCTCTTCATCCGTAAGCAGCACACGCTGCATCGCGTACAGTTTAAACATATCTGCTACATTCAGGCTGAGGGTAATTATTGCTACATCAAGTTACTGGACGGCAAGAAATTCGCCAGTAAGATTTCCCTTCGACAATTATTGACTAAGCTTCCCGAGTCTTCCTTTGCTCGCATTCATAAAAGCTTTGTGGTAAATCTCAAGTACCTGGAAAAGATTGATACTAAGGAAAGAGAAGTGACTGTTGCCTCCGAAACACTACCCGTAGGTAGAACGTTCATTTCGGGACTGACAGAACGCATGCTGATTCTGTAAGCTGAAGAATTCTCATTCCAACACTCCTACGTAAGTCTTTTTCTTATCTTGACAGCCTCGTCAAGAGAAGTAATACCGGCTTATGGAGGTGCTCCGTGAATTAGTAAGAATTATTACCAAGGTCAAGCTACGGGCTATCCGTAAGCTAGGTTTCCCCTTGGAAACAGACAATCGCCTGGCGGAAATGTATGAACTTCTAGCCGATGGAGCTAGTGAGGAGCAGGTAGCCCTAGAGATCACGGGGAGTGCAAGTAAAGGGGGGACTTTTCGCAGACTGAAAGCAGATTTAGTAGATCGCTTAGTTGCATCTCTGTTTTTGGTTGACTTATCTCAGCCGACCTATAACAGTAGGCAGCGTGCTTATTTTGAGGTGCATAAGAACTGGGCAGCCGTTAAGATTTTACTAGGAAAGAATGCACGTTTGGCAGGAATTGATCTTGGCACGCAGACGCTTCGTCAAGCCCTGCGCTACGAATTCAATGATCTAGCTTATGACATTGCACGTAGTATCCGCCTTCACTACGGTACTGTAGCTCCAAATCATAAGAAATACCAGGAGTACGATACTTTGTGCCAGCGCTTACAGCGTACCGTTACTGCTGAGATCCTTGCTGAAGATATTTATACTCGATTCATTACCGAGTATGTCCGACAGAAAGCGAATAGGGGAGAGCTAATCGAAGAAGCTCGTCTGTCGCATTTGTCTTTAGCACCCTACACAGTCCAGTTCGATTCCTATACCTTGCACTTATATGGCTGTTTGCTGGAGATGAGCATTCACACTGCAAATTCGAACTATGCGGAGGCGGATAGAGTATGCGATGATGCGATATCGTTTTTTGAAGCGAAACCCTATGTCGCGAGCGTTCCATTGCAAATCGCCTATTATCAAAAACTAGTTTGCCACTTCCAATTACGGCGTTTTGATGAGGTAGAGACTTTTGTCAACCGGGGCTTGGCGTTTTTGCACGAGGGAGCTTACAACTGGTTTAAGTTTCAAGAGACTTACCTGGCGCTTGCCTTACATACAGAGCAGTACTCTATCGCCTATCAGGTATATAAACAGGTGACTAGCCATGCTCGTTTTCGAGCTCAAAATGAAGAGATCACCGAGTATTGGCGTGTATTGCAAGCCTATCTTCACTTTCTGCTAGAAATTGGACAGCTACCTTCGGCTGCTAAGGATGAGGAGTTTTCCAAGTTCCGAATAGGGCGTTTTCTCAATCAGACACCATTATTCTCAAAGGATAAGCAAGGCGTTAACGTAAGTATCTTGATTATTCAGATTCTGTTTTTTGTGGCACGTGGTCGGTATGGAGATACCTACGATAAGATAGACGCCATGGAGCAGTACTGCAGACGTCATTTGTTTTCTGAGGATACCCTTAGGTCGTACTACTTTATCAAGGCCTTGCTAGAGTTGCCGAAGAACGCGTTTCATCGAGCTGCCGTACAGCGAAAAGCCGCTAAGCACCTGGATCGCCTGGAGCGATATCCACTCGAAAAGGCTGGACAAAGTACTTTCATTACTGAAATTATACCCTATGAACGACTCTGGCTGTATGCCCTCGATTTCTTGTCGAATCACTTCTATAAATAATTCCAGTAGCTTCATTGTATATTAAAAATATTTTCATATATTTGTAATACCCAAACAGAGAGCGCACAAAAGCTATACTACCTACCTGTATTTGACATGCCCAGCTACTATACTATTCTCAGTTGGTTTGTTCGAGTACGCTTATTCTTTTTTCAATTCCGTCTTATCAAAGTGAGACTTGCCCAGATTTTCGGCAGGCTGATTATCAGTATGTCTATTCCTGAGAGCTAGTCCATTTTTGAAACACTATCCCGATTCTCCGGGCAGGAGAACGAACTGAACAACACAAGTATGGTATGCCACAAATGGTGCGGTAGCGCTATGGTGTACAAGTATTCCTCCTCTGCGGTTGCGACTCAGAAAAGAACTAAATGCGATACAACATGGCACCAGCCTTGGCTGTGCCCTTCAATCACGGGATAAATCACATGAAAAATGAAAAACGGACAAATTGACCTAAAGCGTTCCGCTTTGTGGGATGCGGAGAAAAGAATCATTATTGTTGAAACTACTGGCCCATGTGGCTGCCACCAGGTCTAATTTTTTAGACTAAGGTGAGGAAGAATTTCTCAAGTTAATAAGTTGATTTTTAGATTGTTGTAATTTTAGATTGATCTTTTGGGTTAATCTAAGGTGTAACGGTAAGTGGTTTGTTGTTTTTGTTTTCCGGTTTTAGTGCCACTAACTTTGATGCAACAAGTGATAATCTCAACAATCACATGAAAAAAAGACGGCTGGGTTGACCTCCCGCCAGAAGAGCTTTGAGATAGTCAACTTCCCCCCTTCTAGTGGAAAGCCCCTACTTTGGTTATGTACTAAGGCGGGGACTTTCCTTAACTAGCACTCTTGCTAGTTGGTGGTCTTGGATCCCTACATGATTACATTTCGAAACTTGCTATGGATGCTGTTTAGCATCAATAGTGGAGTATGATCAATGTGCAGTGCAATTTTAACTTTGCTTGTACATGTAGTTTTTGTCAGGATACAGGATTTTAATCATTATTTGCATTAAAAGGGACTTACCGTGGACACCTTAAAGGAACTAGCTCTTTTACTCACCCGTAATAAAGCGAAGTCGATAGAAGTCTTAGATGTTCGGAAACACAAGGAATCTAAGATTAATGAATTCTACTACTTGCTTACGGAGGGAGCTTTTGACACTGATCAACAGGCTGCAGAGCACTTCTATTCTGAACAGAAAGGTGGTAGTAACTACCGCAAACTTAAGGCTGCGCTCAAACAGCGCATGCTTAATTCTGTTTTCTTCATCGATGCTAAGAAGAATCATTACACCGATAGACAGTCGGCCTATTACGAATGCTACAAAGACTGGGCAGCAGTAAATATCCTGTTAGGTAAGAATGCTTATCAGAGTTCCCTGGAACTAGCTCGTAAGGTATTGCGCTATGCAGAAAAGTTTGAGTTCACCGAACTCAGCCGAGATGTTTGTCGTGTATTGCGGCTTCATTTTGGTGCGCAGATGGGCGACGCCAAGCAGTATCGTATCTATCGGGAACAGTATGAGCGTTACGAAGCGATTTGCCGTTGGGAGAATATTGCAGAACGGCATTATACCGACGCAATGATCGAATTCGTCAATAGTAAGGAGCGCAAAGAACACCTGGTGCAACAGGTAGAAGAAGCGATCGCCGAATTGGCTACCTACTGCAAGCAGTCGGAATCCTACAGACTAAATATGTACTATTATCTACTGCGCCTGATTCGTCAGAGTATGGATAATAATTTCGACCAGGTGTATACAGTAGGGGAGGAGATGGCAACATTCTTTGAAGGAAAGGACTATACTGCTGCTACCCCTTTACAAATTGCCTACTACTATCAATTATTGGCATGTACACAGCTAGGTCGGTTTGAGGATGGGCACCGTATTGCACAGAAGTGTTTGAGTTTACAGACTACGGGTAGCTTCAATTGGTTCAAATACCAGGAATTGTATTTCCTTCTGGCAATGCATAGTGGAGAGTACAATGAGGCCTACCGTATTTATGTGGAGGTAATCAAGAATAATCGTTTCAAACATCTGCCTGAGAATGTTCAGGAAATCTGGACGATATTCTGGGCGTACTTGTACTACTTGTACCGGACCGAACACCTAAAAGTGGAAAACGAAGCAGAGTTTTCTAAGTTCCGCTTGGGCCGTTTCATGAATGAAACACCCATTTTCTCCAAGGATAAACGCGGTATGAATATTGCCATTCTAGTCGTACAGATTTTGCTATTGATTGAGCAAGAGAAGTACAATGTGGCCATCGACAAATTTGATAGTCTGCAGAAATACTGCGCACGTTATTTGCACAAGGCAGAGACGTTGCGGTCCTATTATTTCCTAAAAATGTTGCTATGCTTCCCCGCCGGCAACTTCCACCGAGCAGCTGTAGAGCGCAAGGCAGCAACTTATATGAAAAAACTACAGGCTATTCCATTGGAGAACGCTAGCCAAACGTATAAGATTGAGATCCTTCCCTACGAGAAGCTATGGGATATTTCTATTGAAACGGTAACCCTCAAAATCTACAAGGGACGTAATTCCCAAAAGTTCGGCTCCTAATTCTAAGGCTCATTTTTTGAGCAAAAAAGTGGCTGATAAATGATGGCTTTTTGTCTTTTTTAAAAAGGTTTAAGGCGTTGTTTATCAGTCATTTGTTTTTATAGAGCTTGTTCAGTCTACGAGGAATTACCCGGACAAAAAGGAGGTTTTTGTCTTGATTTTACCCTTCTTCTTACCTTATCTTGCAATAACTCGAAAGTCATCCCGCTATCATAAGCATAGTTTTGAATTCTGACTCCGATATGAAAGAAATAACGGAGGGAGGTAACCGACGTGAATCTCTAATAGAGGTAAAGGTAATCTTCGGTATGCCTTCCAGCTCTTGTGCGGGAAATGGAGTTTGTAAGATGCTCCCTTATCATCTGTCCTTAAAGGAAAAGTTCACTTGCCCGGTTTACAAAGGGTATTGTGAGTATGGTGTAGGGGAAATCGAACTTACACTCCCTTTTGATCAGTTCTCGAACCGTGAATGTAGAGAACGCTTCGAACACAGATCGTTCCATGTACAGGAGCGTTTTATGCTTCCGCGATGGCTGTGTAAGAAACTGGGTATCCAAGAGAGCTTCATCGCAGTAGGTTCTTACCCAGTAATGCGAAAGAAAAAAACGATTAAGCTGAGACTTTCTTGTTGTCCTGTGCAAGCTAGTCCCAAGCAAAACCGGAAAGTAGCTTAGCAAAGCGCTACTTGCTATAAGATTAATGCAATAATGATTTTGGGCAGGGTTGTACTAAGGTGCAACCTTGCCTTTTTTATCTACCTGATAATCAAAATATTATATATTATACTATTTATTAGTTGTTGAAACTTAGGTTCCCAAAACGCCGTCAACTGTCCGTGTGATTTGGCTCGGGTTATCGTAGATTTGATATGTCAAAAGGCTGGAAATGATAGCCTTACATATTGAAAAAATTACTAACCCAAGCTACTTGCATCCGCTGGAACCTCCCTGTACCAGGAGTTTTCTATTGAGCGGTAGCGAAAGTATCACATGATCATGAAAAATTGTACCCATTCCACAAGAGTACTATGCGCGCGTATTATCACCGTTGACACAGTGAGCCCGTAATTAGACAAAGGCCGTTGGTAATTGGGTAACAACTACCAACGGCCCTATTTTTATTTTCTTCGCCCTGTCTTTCCCTTCTATAGTTCCCAGATTCTTTCCTTAGTTGCCCCTTCTTCGCAGCCCCTGTAAATGGGAATATTGATAGCTTTTTCCACTCTCTTTTCCATTCTATTTTTCCGGCATTATTGTTTGCTAGAGATCCTTAAGTGGCCCTCTGATTTGTCATTTACCTGGCCCTGATTTATTGATGGCCAATGCGGTCATGATTGTCTAAAATGATGTGATGGCAGTTTAGGCGTGAATGATGTTTCTTGGGTGTCTTTTGTATTAATACAGGTGATAAACTGGAAAATGAGCGTCTATTTTTCTTCCGCCTTGTTTTTCTCCCTTCTAATAGCGTAAGGTTCGGTTTTTGTGGTAGCTGAAGAGCCCGTCAAAATGTAAAATTAATTGTCAAAAAATCTCTAGTCAAAATGGTAGTTCAAAAGAATAATTAATTGATAATCATCTTCTTGAATAAGTACGCTACCTGCTCGCTGCTGCTGTCTACTGGAATATTTAGCCCTTTTGAGTGCCTTTCTAGCAGTATTTCCCATTCTCTGCCGCTTTGTACCGTTTCCTCCTGAAATGCCACCATTTACTGCCAAGTTTATAGTAATTCCTGGTGTGGTTTTTACAGTTCATTGTGAATATTTAAAATGTTGATAAACAATAGATTGTAGTGTTGATTGTTTTAATTACCTAAAATATTGGGAGGACAAAACTTCAAAATGGACTTATTCTTGTTTGCTCAGTGAAAGGGAAGAAGTTTCAATACAACGGAAGCTCTAAAGAAAGTCTAGTTGATGATAAACTGAAAGAATTAGTAAAAAGTCTAGTAAAGCAATTGACACTTCATTTTATCAAAGAGAATAAAGAAAAAGCTAATTCCTTCCTTTGGCGATTTGATACAAAGCACCTTATGAACAAGATTATGTGAAAATTAATTTTGCAGCAAACCTAACTACTGTGTGAGTCCTCATTCTTCGGCTCGTCTCTAAGCTATCGCTATCGCGAACCACAGCCTGTGGAAGCCATTTTTCGTTTCCAACTTATAAGTACTTTCATTCACAGGTGCATTTACATGTTGTACCTAATGCTTATACCCTCCGGACAAGGGGTAGAAGCGGTATGCCACAGCAGTAGCGAAGGCATAAGAGCGGATGACCCGGTGGCCCGCCGAAGCCTCTTGCGAAGGCGGGGCATGGCCCCAAATAAAAAAGGCGCCCTACAAAAGGACGCCTCAAACACACTAGATTGAATACTGATAATAGCTAAATTCTTTTAGGTGGTGGGTACTGGTGTTTTGTCGCTGGTAAACAGCTGGTACAGCAAAGGCACAATCAATAGTACCAAGGTGGTGGAGGTAAGCAAGCCACCAATGATGGTCCAACCCATAGGTGCCCATAGCGAGCCGCCGTTAAGGGTAAGTGGGAGTAGCCCCAGGATGGTGGTGAGGGTGGTGGCCACAATAGGGATAAAGCGAACCTGCCCCGCCTGAATGGCTGCCTCCTGAATAGTGGCGCCCTCAGCCCGAACCGCATTAGCATAATCAACGAGGACGATGCTGTTGTTGATAGCGATACCGATCAAACTGGTAAGGCCAATGAATGCCGTGAAAGAGAAGGCAATACCAGTAATGAATAGTGCCAGGATAGAACCGATCATGGCCAGTGGTAGCGCCGTAAGAATGATAAGCGGCTGCGTGAATGACCGGAACTGAATAATGAGCACTCCAACGATGAGCAGGATAGCCAAGAGGCTGGCGATACCCATGCCGCCGAAAGAGTTGGCGCGGTTGGCGAGGTCACCCAGATAGGTGTAGCTGTAACCTTGCGGCCATTCTTCATTGACCAACTGAGCGTCGATTTTACCCACTACTTCGTCCAGCGTAAACCCATTCTCCAGGTCAGCCAGGATAGTAGTGACGCGCTTGTTGTCGTAGTGCTCGATCTGGCTTGGAGCCTCCTCAAACTGGATGTTAGCAACTTGACGAAGCGGCAAGAAGTTGCCCGTCATCGTAGGTATGCTGAGACGGTCGAAGTCATCAAGTGTGAAGTCTTCTCCTGCCTTGTATCGCAGCACTATATTGTAGTCTTCTCCATCTGAGTCGCGGAATACACCAACGGTATTACCATTGACAAAGGAGCGGATCGTCTTGTCTACTGTAAATAGCGGTACGCCAAAGAGCATGGCCTTATCGCGATTGATTTGGAAGTGTAGATCCGTACTGTTTTCGCGCAAGGGATTGGAGATGTTTACCGCGCCTGGTGTCTCGCGCACGATACGCTCCACTCGGCGTGCTATAGCCTGTAGTTGCTCCAGGTCGTCACCACGGACTTGAATTTCTACAGGAGCCTTGCTCGGCGGTCCTTGTACAAACTCACGTACATCGATACGAGCAGCAGTGTAGGTGCCTAAGCGATCTCGTAGGTCATCAAGTAGTGCGTAGAAAGCGTCTACCTCATACGACTTGAGCGTGACGAACAACTCCCCGAAGGTGTTGCTGTAGTTGGTAGGGGCTATGTTGTAATAGATACGTGGATTGCCATGTCCGATATTAGCAGCATAGTAGTCGACCTCGTCGTATTCATTAAGAACGGACTCCACATAGCTGACCGCCCGATCAGTAGCGTCTAGGTTGCTGCCTTTCGGCAAACTAACCGTGATACGCATCTGAGGCTTTTCGGCCTTCGGGAAGAAACTTACTCCCACTAGAGGGAATAGTGCCATAGCGCCAGCAAAGGCTAGTCCTGCTAATCCTAAAGTGGCCCATTTATGACTGTTAACCCATTGCAATGTACGCGTGTAGGGACCTTGGATGAAGGTACGTAGACGGCGGAATAGCCAACTGTCCTGCTGGTTTTCCTGGCGAGGCTTCAAGAAGCGGCTGGCTAGAAAAGGCGTTAAAGTGACGGCCACTAAATAGGATGCAATCAAGGTAGCGATTACAGTGACTGGCAAGGCCGCGATAAACGCACCAGTAACGTCTGGCATGAGTACGATAGGTACAAAGGCCAATACTGTGGTAAGCGTAGCACTACCAATAGGGGTAACCAACTGCTGGGTGCCATCTGCTGCCGCCTGCGTAGGACTAAGACCTTTGCCGAGCAGCCGTTCTATGTTTTCGGTAATAGCGATGGAGTTATCGACCAAGAGGCCCAATGCGACAATCAGACCGGCGATAGACATCTGCTGTAGGGCGTAGCCCATACCATCGACAGCCAACAGGCCAATCATAATACTTAGCGGGATGGCCAACATAACCAAGCTGGCGGACCGTACACCAAGTAATAGGAAGATAACCACACCTACGAGTAGGATACCTTGTCCGAGATTGCCAATGAATCCGTTTACGCGCTCGCGCACACCGGTAGACTGATCAAAGACGTAGGCCATCTGCATGTCGTCTGGTAGGCGGTGTTCGGCTAAGGCTGCCTTTACCGGTTCGCTCACATCAAAGATGTTGACTCCTTTCTTTTGCGTGACATTGATATACATGGCGGGCTTGCCGTTGTACCGTGCCAACCAGCGATCGTCTTCGTAAGTGAAGTGAACATCGGCTACATCTTTGAGGTAAACCAACTTGCCCTGATAAACTCCAACGACGGTTTGTCGGATCTGCTCTAGATCCTCGTAAGCACCTGAGGTCTTGAGGGCAAAAAGCTTGTTGGATACCTTTACGGCTCCACCAGGTATGTTGGCATTAGTGCCCGCTATGGAGCGCTCAATATCATCGATGCTTAGGTTGGCTTGGGTCATTTTTACGGGATCCAGTGCCAAGCGTACTTCCTCTTCGGGATAAGCTTCTAATTCTACTTTGCGAACGCCTCCGATACCTTCGATTTGATCTTTGATGCGTTCGGCTTCGTCCAAAAGCTGTCGGTATTCTGCGGTTTCAGATACCAGAGCTATCTGAAAGATGTTGACGGTATTGGTATTGATCTGTCGTGCTTCTAGGCTGTATAGATCAGAAGGAAGGACATCTTTCAGCTGATTGAGCTGGCGCTGAATCTCGTCGTACTTATCGTCAGGATCTACACCAAATTCGAATTCCACTTCTGTAACGGCCGTTCCGTCGCGGACCACCGTACGCAGCTCTTTGAGGTCGTCAAGCTCCTTGATGGCTTCTTCAATGGGGTCTACCACCTGGCTTTCGATATCACGTGGGTTTGCGCCTGGATATACAGCAATAACAAGGGTGTTGGGGATATCCAACACGGGATCCTCCTGACGAGGCATACCCATGAAGGAGAATAGGCCAGCTATTAGCAGCATTACAAATGCTGTAAGGGTGAGCTGGTAATTCTTGATGGAAAATGCGGGGATATTCATGGTGAAGGATTGGTAAATGGATGGGGTGATAATGGAAGGTGATTATACTACTGGTCGGCTGGCTTAACGAGGTCGCCCTCCTCCAGATAACTGGCGCCGGCAGTGATGACCACTTCACCAGCTTGCAGCCCTTCGCGAAGGAGAAGCTCTTCATCTTCGATGTGATGAATGCCGATTGGGCGTAAGCGTGCCTTGCCCTCTTCGATGAGCATGACTTCTCCCATTTCACCGTCAGCCTTCAGTAGGCCATCAACAGGGATGCTAATCAGTGGCGTTTTCTGTTGCGTATAGATGGTTACACTTCCTACAAAGCCATTGACCAGGGTACGGGCTTGCGGCTCCAATTCAATTTCTACTTGGTAGGTACCAGTGAAGGGATCCGCAGCACCTGCCAGTTCACGTACGTTGCCCGCGAATTCTACGAGAGGATAAGCATCGAATTGTATAGTGGCAGGGTCGCCCAGGTTGAGGTGGATAATGTCTTTGTCCGTCACTGCCACCTTCACGACTTGTGCCTCTTTGCGGCTACCAAACATGAAGATTGGGGTGCCAGGACCTACCAGCTCATTCACCTCAGCGAATTGACGCAAGATGATACCATCGGCTGGGGCTACAATGCTGCTGTAGCGGAGATTAAATTGTGCCACTTCTACTCCTTGCTGACTAAAGGCCAGGCCCTTTTCGGCTGCAGCCAATTGGTTTTTAGCATTGTTGAGTTGTACCTCTACATTTTCCAATTGTTCTAGGGTAGCTACACTATCGGCATACAGGCCAGATACATTTCGGAAGTCGCGTTCGGCAAGTTGTAGCGCTAGGCGGGCATTATCAAGTGTAATGGCGGCTTGTTCTTCCCCAAGGTCAGCTTGCTGGCTTTGTGCTTGGATCTCGTCCAGCTCTAGTTTCGCTAATAGTTGCCCTTTGCGAACTTTTTGTCCTTCACGGACCATGACCTGGGCGATGATTCCGCCGGTTTTGAAACTAAGCTTTGCTTCTGCGGCAGCAGCCAGTGGGCCAGTAGCAAAGACAGTGTTCTGGTATTCTACGGCCTGGGCGGCCTCAGCCTGTACCTCTTTAGGTTCTGCTGCTTGAGCCTGGTTTTGAGCTTGTGTTGTGCATGCACTGATGACAGCTGCTAAAGCTGCGATGACAAGGATGTTTTTCATGGTTCTTTATCATTGAGGTAGCACGGTCAGATGCTACCTGTTTAAATTTTGATGTTGATTGCGATTACACGAGGTTTATTCCCCAACTGCCCACTGCCACTCTGCTACCTGACTGAGATAATTGAAGTGTGCAATGCTTAGTTGTTGTTCGGCATTGGTTAGGGTAGTGCGAGCATCGGTAAAGGTTACCAGGTTGCTCTGACCCTGGGTGTATAATCGTTGTTGCAGGCGATAGGCCTCCTTAGCGGCGGTGGTCTGAGCCTGCGCTTGAGTTACTTGTTCGCGTGCAGCTTCTAAGCGGTAGTACTGATCGACAATCTGTAGACCAATTTGCTGCTCTGCGGCTTGCTTTTGTTGAAGCAAACGCTTCTGTGCCAGTTCCGCCTCTTGCACTTTGGCAGAGGTAGCTCGGTTGAAAATTGGGATGTCAAAAACAACGGATCCAAGGAAGAAATCATCTTCTGCACCGAAGCTGTAGGTTGTGCCCTGGATACCGTAATCGGCCTGGAGATTTACCGTGGGAAGGCGATTACCATTAGCAATCTTGCGGTTTTCCTCTGCGGCTGCTAGATAGTAATTAAGTTGTTCAAGTTCTTCTCGTTTCTGCCAAGCTTGGTTTTGAGCTTGTGAAAGCTGCATAACAGATTGCTCTGACTCAGGAAGCGTCTCTTCCAGTACGATAGGGGCGGTATAGTCTCGCTGTAGAAGGGTATTGAAGTAGGCTTGTGCACTCTGCTCTTGTTGCGTCGCTACGGCCAATTGTTGCTTCACAGCTGCCACCTGGCTTTGTACACTGTAAACATCAGCTATGGTGGCTTTATGGTGTGTCTGCAAGCTCTCGGTAGTACGTAGATTCTCTTCGACCAGCACTAATGCATTCTCGTAAATTTCTCGTCCGTTCTTAGCTTGCGCATAGATGTAGTAGGCCTGCTTCACGTCTTTAACCAAACTACGGCGGAAACCTGCTAATTCAGAGCCGGAAGCAGCTACCATGCTTTCCTTGATCTGACGATTGCGATTGAGGGCATTATTAAAGACGGGCATGCTAAGGCGAACCACGGTTTCCTGTTCGGTGCCCCGCAAGAAATTGATAGACTCATTGTTTACGACTGCGTAGGTAGGAAAGGCTGGATAGGTAGGATCATTACCTGAGACGTATTGGTTGAGTGCGTTCAGGTTCTGATAGGCAGGATTAACTAGATCTCCGGCAGGGATATCAATTGTTCGACCTCCCTGTGCTACACTAAAGCGCCCGTTGATGCCAATCTGTGGCCAAAACAGAGCCTTTGCTTGATCGAACTGAGCTTGAGCTTCTTGATAACTTAGTTCTTGTTGTGCCAACTCTAAGTTGTTGGCCAGTGCGGTGTTAATGTAATCATCCAGGCTCTGAGCAGAAATCTGGGAGAAGCTCAGGATAGCGATGGTAACTACAAGCAAGCGGGGTGTATTCATTTTTAAGTATTCATCTGATCCACTACAAAGGTGGCCCAAAACGCCGCTGCTGTCTAGGTACTATTGCTGAATGGTAGTTTTTGGGGGTTGATTGGGAATAATACTCCTTTGGGGAGGAATCAGGCGTGGGGATGTTCTCGCTGAAAGACATCCTGTAGCCAATCTCGTTCAGCCAGAAGTGCATTTGACCGGAGTTTTTCCTTGATCTTTTGGACCTTCTTTTCAGCCCTAATACTAGTGATCTGGTAGAGTATTTGACAGAAGTGTAAATAGCCTTTTTTAATGCTGTTAGAGACTCCTTTGAGACGTGAAAGGTATACTGTCAATGATCCGACTGCTGACATACAGGAGCTCATATTCCCTGTTTCATAAAAGGTCTTGATTATGAGTGTTTTTGAGCTAAGGTAATAGCGGAAATCGTTAGTGCTAACTTCAGAAAGATAGTCTAGCACCAAATCAAAGTCCCTTTTTGCAAAGGATAGCTCTGCTAAGTTATAGTTCAGGGCATTATTTCGAACTCCAGGCGTGAGGTATGCAGTGTATTGGTCGATGAAGTTCTCCGTCCAGGGGAGCAACTGAAGTTGAAGGCCAGTTTTGATTGCATTTTTATAAGTCCATTCTGTTAGGTAACCACCTTCAAAGAGGATTTTGCTGCGTGTCCCTTCATTATATAACTTTCGCCGTAACTCTGTGTAGTAGGTGTTATTAGGGCGAGACCTAGACCTTCTTATGCACAGGTTAATACAAAGGAGAAAGATAGTATGAATTTCCTCTGATGCTATGTCCTTAATTTCCGCTTGTAATAAGCGGTTGACTAGTTCTTCGAAATAAGTTCTATCGTGCTCATACTTAAGGCTGAGGTATAGGTCTCGATAGAGTATGCTGAGATAGTCAGGGGTGTTGTAGCGCTCAAAATTATTGATCAATTCCTCCCCGCCAGTAATTTCGATATCATCAATGTTAATTAGTCTGGCCGAATTGAGAAAACCTGCCCTGAGCCGTAGTTGAGCCTTTAAGTTGAACTGTTCTAAGTGTCGAAGCGCTTGGGCGATTGCGCTGTGTGCAGAAGTCTTTTCAAGTACTTGATAATGCCCTAATTGGAGATTTACTTGGTATTGAAGAAAAGAGAGTTGGGTGCTAGGTGTTAGGTAAGAATTGAGCTTATGTTTTAACTTCTCAAGAAGCTTTGCTCCTAGCTTTGGGGTTCTTTTATAGACGCCCTTAGCGCTCCAAAAATCCAATTGGAATTCTTCTTTTTTGAGCTCTTCCTGCCCGAGGAATTGAGTCAGTAATTTTAAAGCCTGATGTTTAAGGGTGGCGAGTTGATCAGCCTTTTTTCTACTGCCTGAGAATAATGACAGAGGGATTTCATTAACTGTTATTACTCGGGTCTCTAAGTACACTTGACTATTACACAGGTGTTCGACGAAAACGGTGGCTTTCTTATTTTGATTAAGATAAGGAGAGTGACAGAAGGCTAAGAATTCCGAGCGCTCTCTGTCTGTTAAAGCTCTAAATAACCGTGTGAATTTATCAATACTCGCCAACTGCTAGGTAATTTTTTATCAATAATATATTTAATAATATTTAAATGTATTTTTCTTAAAAGTCTAATTACGTGTTGTTTGTATTTAGGTATTATTATTTTTTAGAATGATTTGTCGATAGGGTTCGGTAATTTTTTGAAATATATGTAATTTTTTAGTTTTCTAAACTTAGAGATATTACTGTCAAGTGTTAAGAAAGAAAATTGATCAGTATTATCTGCAGGGTATCAGTTACTGTCCGAAGCTCAGAGCGAGCCTGTCGTGTTATACTTGGTCGATTTCATCTGCTGTGAACACACGAAAGAAAAAAGCGTGCTCTCTCCTTATTTTACCCTCAGTACTTTGCACTAGAATGGTATAAGATCAGTGTTTTCTTTGTACTTACATTAAGAAACAAAGCTTGTTATACCGCTCGAGGGTGTTCTCTTCGAAATACATCCATAAGCCAGCCCCGCTCTGCAAGTGGAGTTGTGGTTTGTAGCTTCTCTTTTACCTTGGCAACTTTTCGGTCACTTTTTGCGGAGGTCAGTTGATAGAGGACTTGGCAGAAGTGGAGGCAATTTTTTTTCACGGCGGTGGAGACGCCCTTTAGCCTGGAGATGTATACCGTCATGGAGCCTACCGCTGACATGCAGGAGTCTATATTCTGTGTTTCATAGAAGGTTTTGATCAGTAGGATTTTGGTACTAAAGTAATAGCGCCAATCGCTAGTGCTAATCTTCGCGAGATAGTCGAATGTTATATCAAAATCCTTTTTGACAAATGACAGCTCTGCCAGGTTAGAATACAGTGCATTGGCACGTGACTCTGGCAATATATACTCATTGTGTTGATAGATGAATTTCTCGGTCCACTCGGTCATTTGCAGCTGCAATCCGAGCTTAATGGCATTCTTGTAGGTCCATTCGGAAAGGCAACCGTCTTCAAATAAGATTTTGGTACGAATCCCCTCTTCGTAGAGCTGCAGGCATAATTTAGCATAGTATTGATGATCAATACGCATTCGGCGAATACACAAATTAATAGTGATGAGGTAGATAGTGCGGCATTCTGCCATATCGATGCTTCCCTGGTTTTGCTGCAGGAGCATGAAGAGCTTATCAAAATGCCGTGCTTCCTTTGGATGTTTACCGCAGAGGTAGATCTGTAAATAGAGAGCCGTTCTCGGAGGCGGTTGATCAATTTGCGATACAAAGCCTTCAATTTCCTCCATGAGAGGATTATCAAAGCCTGCTGTATGCTGAATGAATTGGCGTCGATTTTGGGTTTCAATTCCGTAGATGAGTTTGTTGGTGACATAGAATTCATCCAAGAGGTCAATACTCTCCTGAAGTAGCATTTCGTGTTCTAGTGTGCCTTCGGGAGCCTGAACATGGAGGATGTCTGTAGCCAGGTACTGAAAGAGCAGGTCATAGGTGTCGCTGCGCTCAAGTTTGCTGTATCGTGCTCTAATTTGATTGAGCAGCTTAATTGATTCTGTCGGAGCATACGCATGGATAGCCCAGTTTGTATACAGTTCAGCGAGTAGAGGTTTTGCTTTGAGTTGTTCCTGCCGAATGAATTGTTTTAGCAAGTCATAAGTTCTACTCTTGAGGTAACTCAGCTCTTTTTTGGTACGAACTGCTTCCGGAAGTATGGTATGAGGAATGTTGTTAAGATCAACACAGTCTTCGGGAAACAACGGGTGGTATTGGGCCAGAAACTCGCCAAATTCAAGGATTTCCGATCTAGTGTTAAAATAGGGTGATTCCAGAAAAACTAGGAACTGCTGCATTTCTTTCGCCGAAAATTGGCGCAAAATCGATAAAGTCTTGTCTTTTTTCACCCTTATATCTCTGTTTGAATTATTGGAAATTGTCTAGTTTATATAAAAATATTTTTATATTTGTTTGAATGTAAAGCACTGTGAATAAGTTAATTGTATTTTATTAGGTGGCGCATAGTTATCTTGATATAGATTCAATGTTTTGGAATACTTAAAGATATGTAATTTTTTTTGCCTGTTTTGCCCCCTATGTTTACATCAGATGATAACGGCTTCATTGAGGAACTGAAGCCAACGAATAGAAAAAGAGGATAACTCCCAAATCGTAAAGGATGATGAAAAGCAGATTAGGAACTGCCCTTCGGGCAGCAGTTATGCTATTGCCTCTACCTATGATGATAGTTGCTAGTAGCGTTCATGGTTTCGGTCAACAGGTTTGGCCAGGAGATATTAATAATAACGGTATCGTCAACGGTGTTGACCTTTTGTACCACGGAGTGGCAGAAGGTGTAGTTGGACCGCAACGTACCGAAACAGGCACTGATTGGTCCGCCTATGATACTGCGCCAGCTTGGACAGGTAGTTACATTGACGGCCTAAATTATAATCGTGCCGACGTTAATGGAAAAGGAAAAGTAGAACAACGCGATCGTCGCGCGCTTTGGCAGGATAATTATGGATTAGAGCACGGTGCAGTGCTCCCTGACGTATTCTTAGCAGGAGATGCCACTGTCGATCCAGTTCTCGATGTTACGGCCACAGTGTCCCAGGTTCAGGCAGGTCAAGCAATTATGCTCGATATAAGTCTAGGGGATGCGCAGAAGCAAGTCCAGGACTTTTTTGGAATTACGTTTACGCTCAAATTCAATCCAGAACATATTGAGGATGAGCTTGACGAACCACTTTGGAACCCTGAAAAGGTAAAATTTGACCTACTAAATAATAGCTGGCTAAACCCAACCGGAAATGAAGTTGAGGCCTTTGTACAGCTTGATAATACAGCAGGTGAATTAGAGGTAGTCATTTTACGAAAGAACGTAGGCCCGACAAGCGGCCACGGTGAAATTGCCTCTGTTATGACCATTACAGAAGATATCATCTTCTTGGAGGATGTAAACACAAGTTTTAGCATTGATGAGGTAAAGCTGGTGGATGATAATTTAGTAGAGTACCCGGTTGCCGGATCGGTAACAACAGTTACTATTCAAGCTCCTTCGCTATCGGGATTGCAAGCAAGTTCAACACAGAGCCAGGAAGAAGAAACTGGGTCTTCAGAAGACCTGCGAAGTACTGATATAAATAGCGAAACGCCATCTCACCAACCGATTAAGAACAACAGTTTCAACGAACAACACACAAGTACTGGAACAATCACTGTTTACCCGAATCCAGTCGTAGATCGACTACAAGCACGGGTAGACTCCGCCGAAGAAGAGATAGTCGAATTAAGACTTTTCAGTGCTGGCGGTCAATTGGTGCGTACGTTGCCGAATGTGCAAGCTCCGCAAGCCGAAATGGATGTGAGCAATTTGCCGGGCGGGAATTATGTACTACAACTGGAAACCACTAGTGGTACGACAGTAAAAATGATTAGTAAATAAGCGGCTTAGCGCCGAAAAGATATTTCATCCTTGGGAGTTACTGTAACTCCAACCTACTACGCTCAAAGGAGTGTAGTGGAGGAGCTTGCAGCCAAGGTTTCTATTCATCATCTTTTTATTCCTCAGAGTGAATTTTAGGTCTGCTGGCTGTGCAGGGTCCTATCGCACGCACCTTTTGAAGTAGGTGTTGTTGCAAAGGATCAAGCAGTAATCAGGGCACCAACTTGCCAACGAGATATGGTGTTCTGGTCCATTTAGCGGTGGAATTGCTGCTGAACTTCAACAGTCACAGATCTGCATGACCTGAAATCACTTTTTTTAAGACACGACACAAAGTTACGCGTAGCAGGCGGGACGAAATGACACAATACCCCCTAAGTACCAAATCTGGCATCAACAGTGTCATGCCCGTCTGCTCGCAAATTTTATGCAGGCTTGCTATATGCGGCCGAAAGCGCCAACTCAACCGGGATGGCACCAAGATTATATTTTACGGGGACAATGCTCGCGCTCTCGTTTTTTCCCCGCAAGGTATCTGTTAACCTACAAATAATGGCTAGCCCGGAATTTGGCCTTGAAGCATGAGGCTAATAAAACGGGCACCCTTGTTGAATGATACATAATGGGTGTTCGTTTAAGCCTAATCGCATATTATGCAAGTGTTTTTAATGCAAGGCAAAGTGGTTTTGGATTCTCCGCGTTGAGACCAAGCCACTTTGTTCGTATAGCGCATATCCTGTCAATTAGTTCTCTCTTCTAAACTTTAACCTGTCTTTTTTACAGGCGTCCAGTTGCTTTTGGTGTCATTCTGGCAGTGGTAGCTTCCGTCGTGGTCTATGGCACATCCTTTGCTTTTTTCTTTGATATGTGGCTCAGTGCAGACTTTAACTCAAGCTGAACCACAACCCATTTTCGCTACGTTTTTACATATAGAGAACTGGGCCAAAGAACCAAAACAAAGAAGAGATGCATTTGAATAATTTCACCATCAAAAGCCAGGAGGCCGTTCAACGGGCTCAACAGCTGGCACTGGAGGGCAATAACCCCAGTATTGAAGTTGGTCATTTGCTGCAGGGGATACTGGAAGTAGATGAAAACGTGACGCCCTTTGTCTTGAAAAAGTTAGGTGTCAACTTCGGTGCTGTGAAAGGTGCCACCGAGAGTATTGTACAATCCTACCCTAAGCAAACTACGGGAGGTGGCCAGCAATATCTTGCTCGTACCACCAATGAGGTGCTGCAACGAGCCAATACATTCTTGAAAACATTTCAGGACGAATACGTCGCATTAGAACACATCCTATTGGCTATTGTAGCGGTAAAGGATGCAGTTGGCCAAATGCTTAAGGATAGTGGCGTGACAGAGAAAGGTTTGATTGCCGCTATTCAAGATTTGCGCAAGGGCCAACGCGTAACTACCAATAGTGCGGAAGGTGCTTATAATGCCTTAAACAAGTACGCCATCAACCTGAATGAGCGTGCCCGTAGCGGCAAGCTGGATCCTGTTATTGGCCGGGATGAAGAAATTCGTCGCGTCCTACATATTCTGGCGCGCCGCACCAAGAATAACCCGATTCTTATTGGCCAGCCGGGAGTAGGCAAAACAGCTATTGTGGAAGGCTTGGCACACCGTATTGTCAATGGTGATGTGCCAGAAGACCTGCGCGATAAAGATATCTATACCCTCGATATGGGAGCCCTGATTGCTGGGGCCAAATATCAAGGTGAATTTGAAGAGCGCTTGAAGGCCGTTATCAATGAGGTGACTCAAGCTGAAGGCCAGATATTCCTGTTCATTGATGAGATTCACATCCTAGTTGGGGCCGGCAAGACGCAAGGAGCAATGGATGCTGCCAATATCTTGAAGCCTGCACTGGCAAGAGGTGATTTGCGCACTATCGGTGCTACCACCTTAGATGAATACCAGAAGTATTTCGAAAAGGACAAAGCCTTGGAGCGTCGTTTCCAAACGGTGTTAGTGGGTGAGCCTTCTGAAGAAGATGCAGTTTCCATTTTGCGCGGCTTGAAAGAGCGCTATGAAACGCACCATAAGATCAATATCAAGGACGAGGCTATCGTAGCGGCTGTTCAGTTGTCTAGCCGATACATTGCCGATCGATTCCTTCCGGATAAGGCAATTGACCTAATCGATGAGGCTGCTGCCCGTTTACGCTTGGAGATGAATTCCATGCCGGAAGAGTTGGACGAAACGGAGCGCAAAATCCGCCAGTTGGAGATTGAGCGCGAGGCTATGAAGCGGGAAAATGATGTTGCCAAGATTGAGAAGATCAATGAGGACCTTGCCAATCTGGAAGAAACTCGCAATGCACTTAAGGCACAGTGGGAGAGTGAGCGCGAAGTAGTGCTTGGGATTCAGCAAGCCAAAGAGGAGATCGAACAGCTGAAGCAAGCTGCGATGCGCGCTGAGCGTGAAGGTAACTATGCGGAGGCTGCTGAAATTCGTTATGGCCGAACCCCTGAGGTTGAAGCTAAGCTCAGTGATCTGGGTGCACAACTGCTCAAAATGCAGGAGGATAACAAGATGCTGGTTAAGGAAGAGGTTGAAGCCGAAGATATCGCTGAGATCGTTAGTCGCTGGACTGGTATTCCTGTGACCCGCATGTTGCAGAGTGAACGGGAGAAACTCTTGAAATTAGAAGAGGATTTACATCAACGGGTTGTAGGTCAGGATGAGGCAGTGGAAGCAGTAGCGGATGCCATCCGATTGAATCGGACTGGACTAAGTAATCAAGAACGCCCGATTGGCTCATTCCTTTTCTTAGGTACCACCGGTGTAGGTAAGACGGAGCTTGCTAAAGCCCTTGCCGCTTATCTGTTTGACGACGAAAATCTGATGACGCGCATTGATATGAGTGAATATCAAGAACGTCACGCAGTGAGCCGACTAGTAGGTGCTCCTCCAGGATATGTAGGCTATGATGAAGGCGGTCAATTGACGGAAGCCGTTCGTCGTAAACCATACTCTGTAGTATTGCTCGATGAAATCGAAAAGGCGCACCCAGATGTGTTTAATGTGCTGTTGCAGGTTCTTGATGATGGGCGACTGACAGATAGTAAAGGCCGGGTGGTGAACTTCAAAAACACCATCATTATCATGACCTCAAACATTGGGTCAGATATCATTCGCGATAACTTCGAGCGTATGGTAGAAGGCGAAGAAGAGGAGACCATCGATAAGACCCGTGAGCTCTTGTTCGATTTACTGAAGAAGTCTGTTCGTCCCGAATTTTTGAACCGGATTGATGAGATCATCATGTTCCGTCCATTGTCCCGTAAGGATATTCGAGGCATTGTAGATATTCAACTCAAGGCTTTGCGTACGACCTTGAAGGAGCAGCAAATCAGTATGACAGTTACTCCTGAGGCTATGGATTGGCTAGCTGATGAAGGTTATAACCCAGAATTTGGTGCTCGCCCATTGAAGCGGGTGATCCAGAAACGCGTACTCAAGCAGTTGTCTAAGCAATTGCTACAAGGTAGCGTGCAAGCAGGCTCCCACATTGTGTTGGATGTCTTCGACGATGTGGTTGTGTTCCGCCAGGCAATAAAAGAGGAGGAATTGGCGGATGCCGATTAACCTTTAGATATATAAGTGTGGTAAAAGTGAAATGGCTTGGAAGCGATAATGCTCCAGGCCATTTCTAACTATCCATGCCATCAGACCGGTACCGTGTAAAAGGCAATCCTCATCCACATCAAATGTATTGGTGTTAACGGTGAGGAAAGAGCAATGAACAAGGATAATGCATAGTACTACTTTACCCTACTAAAATTACCCTGGCATGCAAAGTAATATTTTAAGGACACGGATGAACGCAGATGTCGCGGATTTTTTTGTTTTTCTCTAGCCACGTCGCGATTTAGGAAAAACAAATCTATGCTAATGCGCGTAGGTCGGTCGCCCAATTTGCCTACTTATTCTGTACACTGACAAAATAGTACAGTAGAATATACTCCCTAGTAGTTCAAATTCTAAGTCTCTAATACTTAAGCCGCCGAAATTTTGTTTCCTGATGAAGGCTGCAAACACAGACGTAGCCACAGCTACGGCGAGGCTTACAGGCAAAATCAGAGGGCAAAAGGCCAAGGCTTGGGTTGTCAAGGATTTAGGATTTAAACCACTAGTTTACCCTTATTCATTTTTCTTGAATTATCATGCTTCGCTAGCACTTACAAGAGCGTAGTAATTGGTTGGGTCTGCCTTTAGACCATCAGCACTTATAACAAACACCTTATAGCGCAAGGTGCCCGTCATCGTATTATAGGGCTGACCACCAGCACTATTCCTAATGTAGAAGAAAATGTTTCCATTTTCATTTACACCATAATGAAAATGGTTAAACGCCGTCCCCGAATTGAAGTAACGATTGAATGGAAGTGCAATCCAATCGGGGTTTCCGTCGTCCGCATCAATGTATAAAAACACGCTAACTAGATCGTCACCCATAACTTGAGGTGCGCCAAAAGCAGTAGCATTAATACCCCAGATAGCATGTTCAGTATCTTCGTACATATCAGTTAGGCTCACTGTGAATTCAGTAACACTTACGTTGGCATTACCATCTTGTCCGCTAGGTCCAGTCGCTCCTGGTGGTCCTACTTCTCCCGGTAATCCTTGAGGCCCCGGTATTCCTTGAGGACCAATTGGACCTTCACATGCTGTAAAGCAACAGATAATTATGGTAACAATGTACCAGGTTGAAATGATTTTTTGCATGAAAACAATTTTAATATGATTGGCGATTTTGACGTAAATAAATGCGCCCTCTCTTTAAGGCCAATGATTAAGAAAGTCACCTCGAATGAATCGTTTTATTCCTTAATCATTGACCCGAAAGCACATCTATTTTTTTATTCCTTATAATGCAATACTACGATTGTTGAACATGGTGGATATATACGTTCTTGTCATCAGCGGTATACCCCCGTTCTCGTAATCGAAACATATATTGGTCCTGATTAACATCGTAGAACTCCATTGTTGTCCATCCAGATTCGATGTAGAAAGAGCCCCTAACAGCACCTAGTCTACCTGTACTAGTCATTCGATGCAGGTAGCAGTTTTTTCCGCTTCGATCTGTACCACGGGTTCGCAAAAATGCACTGTAGGTGATTCCTCCTATCTCAAAGAAGCGCACATTGCTCCATCCCTCGTCCCAACGATAGGCTTGTACTGTCCGTCCTAAGGTGCCATCTGTATTGACTCGTCGAATACGAGCATTATTACCTGAATCTCCAAAGCCTCTTTGTTTTAACTGGAAAAAATAGGTTTGACCGCCTACCTGAAAAAATTCGGCGTTTGTCCATCCCTCTGACCATTTTCTCTCGTAGATACGCTGCGCTATTGTACCGTTACTGTTAAAGGGATGGATATGGGCGTTTTTACCAGAAGCTCCGGTACCTTGTTCTTTTAGCAAGAATAAATAAGGCTTTCCTCCTACGACAAAGGTTCTAACAGTTGACCAACCCTCGGACCAACCGTATGATCTTACTCTTGATCCAACTGTACCGTTATTATTGATACGATCAATGTGAACATTGTAACCGGAGTTGCCCGCACCACGTTCCTTTAGTCGAAGCATATAGGTTTGCCCTTCAACTTCATAAAACGCTACAGAAGTCCATCCTTCTGACCACCGTTTTTCATAGACCCGATCGCCAATACTGCCATCAATATTAATGCGATGAATAATTGCATTATGGCCAGAGGTGCTCACACCACTCGTTTTGCCAAGAAATACAAAAGGAGCGTCGTTGGATTCGAAGAAACGGACCGTCGTCCATCCTTCCGTCCAGTGGTAGTCATTTACTTCGGGAAGTACGAGTCTATCCTGTGCTGATAATGACAAAGTTAGGCATAGGAGTGCCATGAAGCAGCCAAGGCTGCTTTTCAGAAAATAGAAATTCATCTTTAGTGTTTTGATCTAAGAATTAGAATTGCGAACAGATAGCCAGACTACTGTTTGATGAGTAGTCTATGCCACTGTCGACTATCTTGAAATATGTGAATTTGATAAATGCCTCTTGGAAGAGGATGTAGTGATAAGATCGTTGTATCGAGATAGTTGTCCTTAATCAGAACGCGTCCGGTCATGTCGGTAATTTGATATTCCCACGCTCCGGATGTGAGACCACGAATGCGCACAGACTCCACCACAGGATTAGGATAGAGGCGTAGTTCTGCATCCTGCTCAAATAATAGACTACGGATTTCTGATAGAGACGAATTGCCGTCGTAATCAACTTGACGTAATCGGTAGTAATTGATGCCTGTCTGTGGACGATTGTGATGGAAAGAATAAGATAAGGGTGAATTGCTGTTGCCTGCGCCACTTTGTTCACTAATTACGGTAAAGTTCCGCCCATCAGTGCTATGCTCGAGTGCGAAATAGTTATTGTTGGTTTCTGAGGAAGTTTGCCAATCGAGGCGTATGGACTGATCGATCCGCTCTACGGTAAAGCTGAGCCACTCCACGGGGAGAACTAGCGGGCAGCCAATGCCAGCAGGTGCGTCTCCAGTAATGGTCCAGTTGAGATTATTGAGGAGATCATCGCGGCTAGCCGCAGCGTTGGTTCCGAATTGGAGCCCATTTGCACCTAGTTGTAGCCCGTTAGGCGTAAGCGGATTACTGGCCCACTCGATCAGGGTAGCCGAGTAATTATCGCAATCCAAGTTGCTATTACTTAGTGTATTAGTCAGAATTGCACTTGCGTTAAGAGACCAGTTGCCAATGTTTTGATTAAAAGCTGATGAGCCATTAAACATACTAGAAAGGTCAGTGACGTTGGTTACATTCCAGTTACTAAGTTCCTGATCAAAGGACTGCGCAAGAGAGAACATTGATCTCATACTGGTTACTCCTGAAACATCCCACGCACTAATGTTCTGATTGAAGGATCCTGCTCTAAAGAACATTTCGGCCATGTTTCTAGCCCCAGTTACGTCCCAATTGCTAATGTCTTGATCAAAAGTTGAGGCGAAAAAAAACATGCCAGACATATCGTCAACACTGGCCACGTTCCAATTGTCAAGTGGTTGGTTAAATGCCCCAGCATTAGCGAAGAGTACAGCCATGTTACTGACGTTAGATACATCCCAATGATTAATACTATTGTTAAAGCTACTTGCATAGCTAAACATGTAAGACATGTCAGTAACTAGACTGAGATCCGGAGCATCCGCCGCGGGAATACTAAGGTTAGTACAGCCATAAAAAGCTCGCTCCATGCTTTGCCAGGCGATATCTCCCCATTGATCAATAGAAAGAATTTTCTCTTTATCACCAGAGTTGTTAAAATAAATGCGTGGGAAATCACCAAAGATTGCGATTTGATAAGTGCCGGTGGTGCCATAATCATGAGAGGTGCTTCCTGTTAAGCCGAAGTCATCAATTATGCCATCATTTTCCCAGTCTACGTCGTAGTTGTAGCCACTGCCCGTCGCTGGGATTTCAATACAGCTTGAACAAGAATTACCAGGATAATTTGTTTGCCAACTACTTACAAAAGGAAGATCGATAGCACCACAAGCGATACCAGTAGGGGTATCACCGACAATAACCCAACCTTTGTTATTAATTAGGAGGTTTCTATTCGCTACTGCACTGGCACCGTATTCAATACTCTGCGCACCAAGTCCTCTACCAGATGGTGTAGCGGGGTTGTTAGCCCAGCCATCTAGCGTGAGCGCATAGTTGTGGCAATTTAAACCTGAGTTGTTTAGCATCAGGTTTAGGTCTACCGCAACGTTTAAGGTCCAATTGTTGAGTGACTGGTTAAATGCAGTGGCATCTTGAAACATGGCTCGCATACTGGTGACGGAGCTTACATTCCAGTTGTTGATGTCTTGATTGAAGAGGTCTGCGTTGTAAAACATTTCTTGCATACTAAGAACATTAGTGATGTTCCAGCTGCTGATATCTTGATTGAATGGGGAATCTCGAAACATACCAAACATCGTCGTTACACTACCGACATCCCAGTTGTCAAGAGGTTGGTCGAAAACGTTCGCTCCCAGGAACATCCGTTCCATGGTGGTTACATTACTCACATCCCAAGAGCCGATGGGCTGATTAAACCGATCAGCCCCTTGAAGCATCCCAACCATGCTTTCTACTTTGCTAACATCCCAATTACTTATGTCTTGATTGAATTGGTGAGCGTTGAAAAACATGCCACTCATAGCTGTGACATTACTCACGTCCCAATTGTCTAGTGGCTGATCGAAGCTATATCCATTATAGAACAGAGCGGACATATCGGTAATGGTAATTACATCCCAGTGGTTGACAGGCTGGTCTATACTGACACAATTGAAAAACATACCAGACATATCCGTCACATTTGATAAGTCTGGGCTATCAACAGCAGGTACCGTTAAGGCCGTACATCCTTTGAAAGCATTGCTCATTGAGGTCCACTGAATATCTCCCCATTGATCAACGGAGAGAATTTTTTCGCGATCCCCAGCGTTGTTGAAGAAGATTCGGGGGAAATCACCTCGAATCGCTACTTGATAAGTGCCAGCTACAGTGTAGTCATGCGTAATGCTGCCCGTAAGGCCGTAGTCATCGTAAATGCCGTCGTTTTCCCAATCTACATCATAGTTATAACCGACACCAGTGGTAGGTATCGTAATCGTTTTAGAAGGAGTACCATTGGCATCTGTTCTCCAGGTCGTGACAAAGGGTATGGCTGAATTACAGGGGCTGCATAGAACGCCACCACAATCTATACCGGTCTCATCTCCGTTCAGAATTCCGTCGCTACAAGTTTCGCAAGAGCCATCATCCTGGTTTGCGGCTGAATTGTAGTTATGAGCAGTAGGGTCGGTGCAACCTGGTACCGTTACCGTTACGATTGCTGTCAGTACAATGGTATTAGTATTCAGCGCTATGTCCCATGATAGTTGATTGTTGGTAGGTAGGTTATAGTTAGTGAAATCACCTGTGAAACTATTAGGGGCACTTAAAACGACGAATTGATCGCCGTCTGATGGCGTGTAATTTAGGACTACATCCAAATCACCATTTAGGATGCCTCCATTATCTAAGATGATTTGATCATGTCCGCCCATAAGTCCGGGGCCTGCGGTGCCGTTCAGCTCTATCTCAATATTTGCCAGGTTGTTGAAGGTGTTGTTGGTTTGCATTATCCCGACGGAATGGCCCGGAGCCAATGTGCCATTATTCGTCAGTTCACCAATGATCTGTCCTGACCCAATCAAGTTGCCATCATTTTGCCAGGCACTTACAAAGTCTATGAGTACTGGGTTAGTGTTGTCTATGGAGATGCTCCCCAAATTAGAAAAATCCAAGGTCGCACTTGTACTACTCATGCCCTGATGCGTACTATTGGTTGATATGATGGTACCGCTTGTAGTATTTAAGAAGGAGCCGGAGATTTTAAATACGCCATCTGCACCGGACTCATTTAGACCATTGATGCTAATATTACCACTATTGGTAAAGCTGCTACTGGATACCACACTTCTGCCGATTTCAATATCTATGTTGTTCTGATTGTCGAAGCTTCCTCGGTTTTGGATAGGGTCTCCGCGTACACTATTCATAGTGACCACCCCCTGATTAACGAAGGATGAAGCTGGTGAAACGTGAATGCCGTCTCCAGAAAATGGTCGGTTAGGGTAAGGTGTCAGATTGTTGAGTTCTAGTAGGCCAGTATTTGAATTAGTGAATGTCGAACTGTTCAAATAAAGGCCAGTACCTAGTACAGCAGTAGAAATCGCTCCCCGGAAATCTGAAATAGTGATCGTTCCACGGTTGATGAACTGTGAACTATTTAAGCGCATTCCGTTGCTAATTGACCAGTTGGGTGCCGCTGTAATGATGAGCGTGCCATCATTCGTGTAGCTCTGTTCGGTGGCAAAGGATGTATGTTGGGTATTGATGGTTCCCTTATTGATAAACGGTACCCGTACAGTGAAGGCAATCTGCAAGCCGTTGTTATTGATAATATCTATTGTAATGCCAGGATCCACAGTCAGTGTTTTATTGGCATCTAGACTGAGGATGCTTGCATCGATGTCTACAACTACGTCATTTGCTGCTGAGGAGGGTAAGGTTACAGCATCAGTTGGTCCAGGCAGGATACCTCCACACCAATTACCTGGCTCACTCCAAAGGGTATTGATAGCTCCTGTCCACACGACAGGGATACCTTCATCAATTTGCCCATCACAGTTGTCATCGATACCATTACATGCCTCTAGAGCATTGGGATTGATTGCGGCGTTGGTGTCATCACAATCTGTGTTGTCAGTGACAAAACCGACGGGGGGCAAAGCGGCTAAAATTGGATTGTCATCATCCCCGAAGGTGTCGGTGTCGTTATCTGCATAGTACGTATTACAAGGCGCACATAACGTGCCACCACAATCTATGCCATCTTCGTCACCATTCTGGATGCCATCATTACAGGTGTTCCAGTATTCAATATCATGAGTTCCATTTTTGTAGTCGTTGGTATCACAGGTAATAACGGAAGCGCTTGACGAGCTCTTGAGTGCTGTTTCCCACTTGTAAGTGAAGGATATGTTAGTGTAAGCCCAACAGTTGCTAAGAGAGAACAATAAGCTTAGTGCGATCTTCATCATGAATGCTGTTTGCAAAATAATCAAGAGGGTAGCGCCAGTTTTCTGTCCTTATCAGACAGCTGACTTTAACCCGACAGTCATTCATAAGGGGATTAAGAAGCAAGCTTATAACTATGCAATCATGATTTTTTTGAAAAAAAGATGAAAATACCCCCAAATACAAGTACTACAACTAGCAGTATGGGCCAGAACTGAGTCGGTAGATTAGTGTCACTTTGGAGTCCTTCCATGGCCTCCATGTTTCCGAAAGGCACAAAAGCAGCCCAGTAGAAGGGGTGAGCCAGGGCGTCAAATTCAGGATGTCTTCCGTTGTCATAGGCCTCTCGAAGATAGTCTGTAAGGTACTCTAGACGAGCGTTGCGTAAGGCAGAATGCTTAGGCTGGCCTTCCAAAAGGTAGGTGTGAAAACGTTGGGTAATATAAATGGTAGCAGCTTCATCTACAGTCCAAAGGGTTGGGACAACGGCCTGTGCTCCGGCATAGGAAAAACTCCGCCCCAGGCTAATGATACCTTCTCCTTCCGCAAGTTGACCATCAGCCCCTTCGCAAGCACTTAGGATGACCAGTTCCGTATTTGGCATCCTTAGGCCATATATTTCTTTGGCGGTTAGGATATTGGCAGAATCGTTCCCCAGTAAGATAAAAGATCGATCCCCCGCTTTATCGTTAGCCAGTGCGTGGGTAGCAAACTGGATGATGCGATACTGATGCGGACTTTGCATAAGGCGCGTTTTGGTATTACCGTACCATGCTTCTGTTGGCCCTCCATACATTTGCTCGAGATTTTGAATTAATGCCTTGGTTTGATGGAGTTCACCAAATCTTTTATTTTCTAAAATTAGTGCATCAGAAAAGTCAGGGGCGATACCTAGAAAGTTATACAAAGAGTTTGGAGCAGCCTTCGTACTTCTTGCATTTAGTGCCAGAGAGTAGTGATAACTGATAAGATGTTCGTTGAGTAAATAATCTTCAAAACCTAGTAGACTGAAATGATCAAGATTTTCCGGTAGGCGGGTGGGTAGTAGGTCAAAAGACAAATAGGCCAATTGCCCATCAGGAATAATAACAAGCTCATCACTATCAATATAAGAGACGAGGGGGCTGTAGAGTTGTTGGTAGAGCTGAAAAGCAGGTTGCAAGAAGCTGTTTTGAGCAGTTTTAACCTGCTTGAGGCAGGTTTGAATGATCTCGTTAATCGTAGCCTGGTCATCTACTAATTTCTGGAAGTGTACATTTTGCGCACGGTCAATGACAAAAGCATAAACGCCGGTTGCCGCGCTAAAAAATTCAACATAGCATTTACCGGTCTGTAGTTGTTGACGTAGCGCATTGACGTCTTTGGTAATAGGCTGCGTTACCCAGTTGTAGTAATTTGGAAAACTAGCCTGTAGAGAGTCCCTGAAGTCTGCTAGTTGCTGCCGAAGTGCCAGTACCTCACCAACTTCTACAAGGCCGTCCGCCGCCTGTTTTTCAGCGAACGTAAGCAGTAATTGCAGCGTCTTATCTCGTTCAGCAACCTCCGGATCCAATAAGGTAGTAGCTTGTTGATGACTCACAGCATCGTAAAGAATGAGGCTTCGACTTCGCTCGGAAAAAAGTAAGGCCTGCTCTGCATAGGTGGGGTCCTCGGTTTGCTGATACAGCTGCCAACAAGTTTCGATAGCTCCGGCAAAGAGCGGCTTAGCCCGTTTGGCCAACAATCCTTTGGAGATATCAGACCGGAAACTCAATCGCATCCGCTCAATGAGGTCGGCAGCTTGTCGGTAGGTATGTAATGCCGATGATAATTCAGAACGGAGGGCTTGGATGTGAGCGCGGGAACGGAGAAGGATCATGAGCAAATCTGGATCATTGAAGTAGGTTCCTCCGCCAATAGAAAAATTGACCTCGGCGGGCTGTTGGGCAGGGCTGGAAATACTCCGCATGATTGCTTGCGTATTATACCTCAGGGCCAAATCAAATTGCTTCCTGTGCAGAGCAACATCGGATAGGTTATCGTAGAAGTTGTCATACAAGGCCTCTATTTCAAACGTTTTTGCCAGTTCCAAGCCTGCTGTGGCATATTTGTTGGCTTGGTCAATGTCTTGTTGTTGAAGGTATAAGTAGGACAGATTATTCAAGACTAATGCTTCGATATCTTCAGTTTGTGTGGTTTGCGCCAAGCTTAGCGCTAAGCTGCTGGTTATTACTGCTTCGCGGTATCGTTTTTGGGCAGTTAGGCTGATCGCATAATTGGTATAGTACTCCCGATAGAATTTATCATATGACTGCTCCTTCCCATTCTTGGCAGATAGTTGGTCAAGGAGTTGTTTGTTTTCATGAGCTAGTGAATTTGCTTCGGCAAAACGTTCTAATTCTCCACCATAAATTAGGATTAACTGATTTCTGGCAGTAATCGAATTGGTAGTAATAAATTCACTGCATTGCCCATCTCCACGCTCTCGCTGATAGTCTATTAACGTCTGGTAAGCGAGTACGGCATTGTCCAGATCTAGTATCTGTTGAGCCAAAGATCCACGACTAGTCAAATAATCGGTGTATAGTTTGGGGTGAGTAGAGCGTATTTCACTCTGCTGAAGTAATTGATTAATCTCTTTATGAGTTTCGATTTGTATTTCTGTACTATCAAGCCAATCAAAACTATTGGAAAGATTAACAAGAATTCGCATGATCCCGTGATCGAGATCTGGGTTGGGATTATTTATCTGTAGTGATCGTCTAATGCTCAATGCTTCAGCGTAGAGATCAAGCGCTAAGTAGTCGTCATCTTGGTAGTAGGCAACTACGGCTTGTTTATTGAGTACATAAGCATAAACTGCACTGTTATCACCAAATACTTGTGCTACCTCATTTACTAACGCATCTACACAAGAAGGTTCTACGGTAAGCCCTAAGTCAGCGGCTTTCGCGTAGATGTATCCTAGCCTGGCGTAGAAGCACTCATCGGGGGTAAATGACAAATCAGGTTCACAACTGGCCGAAGATTCTAGCGGGTGGATACTTGTTTTACAGCTACCATATCGAGCAAGAGCTTGAGCGATTTCTTCTTTGTTTAATGGCCGGCTG
Source organism: uncultured Lewinella sp. (assembly GCA_913057725.1). GTDB lineage: Bacteria > Bacteroidota > Bacteroidia > Chitinophagales > Saprospiraceae > Lewinella. Next base: position 26,616 of record CAJXOS010000004.1, on the reverse strand, counting down.
GGGTCACAACTAAACGTTTGTTGAGCAGAGATAGACAGAGCGTAAATAAGGGTGATGAAGAGCGCTAAATAGAGTTTCATTGTTAGGCTTGGATGATAAAAGAATACGGAGCCTTCCAAATATATGGAAGCCTCCGTATTCATACTAATTCCAAAATCTTTTACCCCATTACATCTATTGGTCTGCTACCATTATTGTTGATTGTCCATTGGGTATATATCAGGAGGAAATGCAGTCGGATATTTAGATGCTTTACTACCGTGTATAGCCCTCACTAATCCTACCCATGGTGCTACTCGTGGAGCGGCAAAGGACGTCCCCTGGTTATCGGTAGTTTGTATGCTAAGACTACCTAACGCTCCTACAGAGACAACCCCCTTGCCATAATTCGAATAAGCGGTTTTGTGCGTTTCGTTGCTTTCCTGAACTTCCAAAGCTCCAGTAGTGATTAGAATTTCAGGTGCGATATCAGCATGTGAAGAGAAAGATGCTGGATAGAATGGCCGTCCTTCGGCAGTAATTTCTAGACCGTTGTTACCAGCAGCTGCTACAATGGCTGTTCCTCGGGCACCTACTCGTTTCAGGCAGTTTTTGAACTCAATAAGCATCAGATTGTAATCCTCTACAACCGCTGGTCGAAGGTCTGTAGGCTTGTAAAATCCCCAGCTAGTCACGATTACATGCATATTCATAGCTGCTGCCCGTCGCAATTCACATATGGCGGTAAAAAGGTCACCCTTTCCTTGATCATCCAATACTGGAAAACTTCTAATCTTGAATTCATAGTTGCCAGGGTTTGGCAGGTTTTCCCAAATTTGTGATCGATTGTCTGTTTGCCACTTTCGTACTTGATGTATAACCGTCTCTGCTACTACTGTACCGTGGTTTATCTCAGCAGAGGAGGAGGTGCTCATTGCAGGATATGAGCAATCATCAGATGGAGGTAAGTCCTTGTCATATAGTCTATATCTGGCGTAGCCACGTCTTTTCAAGTCGAATGGGGTATCTAAAATACCGATTCTTACTTGTGCTAATGAATTACGGCTATCGACTTCAGAGGAAATGCTTTCGGTTAATTCTACAGCTTCTGTATTGATGACATTAGAAGAAACAGCGTTTGGATTGATGACTTTAGGAGGAAGGGCAAGGTCTAATATTATATTAGGGTACAGTGAGTTTTTGCTGCCTCCAGAGGAACCGGTTTTAGCTTTCGCTCCTCGTTTATTCGCAACGTCATCAATGGATTGTGCTCCCGGATTACTTCTTAATAGTACTTGGATTGGTTCACAATTACAGCGTCTAATCTCTTTGTAGCCGTAATTTTCCAACTGCAGTAAATATTGATTTAACGAAGCATCCCCATCATGCCAGGTAAGAATAAATTCGTTTGGAATGATCATCCCCCCGGTTTTGATCGCTGGCGTGTAAGTTTCTAAGAATTTAGGTATCGAGGAACAACTCAAGAAACTCATACAAATCAGCATGGAAATAAATACAATCAAATTCTTCATCATTACAAGGGTTTTAGTAATAAGGGGCAAAAGGCGCAGGTTTATAACTATCCAAACGCCACTTTTTTCAAAAAATGTGTTTAAATGTTAAAACTATTGATTTATCATTACAGAAATAGTTTTAAAGCCCCTTATTAGTGATTAAGGATTATTTCAACAACCTTTCTGACTTTCTCGCATCCTTGCGTGCGCCCGAAACGCACACGGCAACTTTTATACTACTAGACAGTATGCAGCCAGAATTGCAGGCGGTACTCCGAGAGGTGGTATGCGAAGAGGGTTATGGTACAGAAGATGTAATGCCACCACGAAATGGCTACTGTGATTTTCTGGTCGAATTTGTTGTGGAACAACCAGAGGCTATCGAGAAGGCACAACAGCGCTGGAAGATCAAAAAAAATGAATTTGACAATTTCTTCCGTTTGGTGGCACAACGTTATTGGGCTGATCATTTGTACACAGACATTAGTGTCCTAGAAGTAGTTTGTAAAGGTATTTTGGATGATCAGACCAATATCAAGCCACTGATCTTTAATAAGCTCAAGTTGGTTTTTCCTGAGTTGTATTACGAGCAGACGGATGATTACTTTCACAGGGGCTTAGAGAAACTACTAAATCAAGTAGCTAAGAATAGCTATCAAGGAGGAAACCTTAAGAAATACCTGGTAGAACTCGTGTATAATATTGCGAGAGACGACCGAAAGAAATCTGAAAGACGGGATTCCTACACCAAAGAAAGACGGAAAAAGGACATGGGGCTCGCAGATAATACAACACCTGATCTAATAATGCAGAGAAATGAAAGCGCCCAGTTGCTGAAGCAATTATTCAGAAGCCTTACTAGGCGCTGCCAGCAAGTCCTGATTTCAATGCGTCGCTTAGGTACGATACCCCGAAAAGTAATCGCCGAGGAATTGGGTTATAAATCAGTTCAGAGTTATTCAAATAAATTAGATCATTGCCAGAAAAAAATTGATCAATTATGGGCCAGTAAACACCCAGACTATGAATAGGGAAGAAGAAAAAATACAACGCTTAGTCGCTTTTCTTACCGGCAAGATGTCTGCTGAAGAGGAGCTGGTGTTTCAGAAGGAGTTGGCTAATGACAGAGAGATGCAGGCTATGCTTGATGAACTGGAGCAGCTTAGTGATCGCCAACACCAGGTAAGCCTATTGAAGGAGCAACGCGAACGCGAATTGGAGGAATTACATGGATTGACCAAAGAACAACAACTGACTTATGCTAAGGAAAAGCTAAAGGACAGCAGCTTTAATAGGAAAAAAGATGGTAGTGAGGCTCGGCCCGGGAAACAGATGCAGTCTACTCGATTCAGAGCGCTGTACCGAGTGGCCGCCGCCTTAGTTGCCGGTGTCATTCTAGGGGCTTGGTATTTTACGCGCCCACCAGCAATGAATGCTTTGGCCCAGGAATACTACGAACCATTCCGAGCGAGACAAACAATGGGAAGCACGGATTTGACTGATTTAGATACCACTGTGAGGAAGCTGCAATTGATGAATCGTATCGCCATTACGAGCAACTGCCAATCCGATACTATTCATACTGTAAAATTCAAAGAGGAAGTCGCTCATTTGCTTTATCAGCAACAGCACTACGAACAAAGTGCAGCACTTTTTGAGTGTGTCGCAACCGAGAGTCGGTCTGCTTACTGGAATAGTATCATTGCTAATCTAGCGGCTGATCGTAGAGATTTAGCAGAAGAAAAACTTCGAACCCTCATTAATCAGCCTCAACATCCTTATCATAGAAAGGCTATCGATTTACTCAATGCTATGGAGTAAGTTATATGCTCGTAAACTTCAACTCCTGCACAGCCATCCACGCCATCAGGCCGACACCGTGTAAAAGGCAATCCTCATCTACATCAAATGTATTGGTATGAACCGGCGATGTGATACCTCGGCTAGGGTTTCCGGTACCCAAGCGATAAAAACAAGCTGGTACTTCTTGTGAGTAATAAGCAAAGTCCTCACTAGTCATGCGAATGGGGAGGTCCACCACATTCTCTGGTCCCATATATTCGCGAGCATAATCAATTGCTCGAGTCGTCAGTGACTCGTTATTGTGCAGGAAGGGATAGCCATGAATAATATCCAGCTTGGCAGAGCCGCCCATTGCTTTGGCAATACCATCAGCTACTTCTTGAATCCTCTTTAGTGCATGGGCACGCCATTGCTCATCCATTGTGCGGAAGGTACCTTTCAGCTTCACTTCATTGGGGATAATATTGGTAGCTCCGCCAGTAGAGGCAATGTGCCCAAAGGTTAGCACGGAAGGGAGAATCGGATCGGCTTCACGACTTACCAACGTCTGCAAGGCCGTGATGATTTGGGCAGTTAGTACGATGCTATCCACGGTGTCATGTGGTAGTGCCCCATGTCCACCCCGTCCGGTAACAGTGAGGTATAACTCATCGGCGGAAGCCATATATAAACCTGGGCGAAGGCCAATTTTACCTACCTCTAAGGGCGGATGCACGTGCTGACCGAAAATTGCAGCTGGCGCAGGATTCTGCAGTACTCCATCCTTGATCATGATGCTTGCTCCTCCGGGAGCTTTCTCTTCACCAGGCTGGAAGATGAGTTTAATAGTGCCGGAGAATTGAGCACGTTCTTGCCACAGAATTCGCGCTGCCCCAAGCAAACTAGAAGTATGCACATCGTGGCCGCAAGCATGCATCACACCAAGGTTCGTGGAGCAATAGGATACATCATTCTTCTCCTCAATAGGCAGTGCATCAATATCTGCCCGCAATGCAATGGTCTTCCCAGGGCCTTTACCGCCTTCTATATGCGCTACAACCCCCGTGTCAGAGAAAGGATGCTGAAAGGGAATTCCCCATTCCTGAAGTTTGCCAGCAATGAATTTGCCAGTCTCATGTTCTTCAAAGGACAGTTCCGGATGAGCGTGCAAGTGACGTCGGATACTGATTGTGTCAGTATGAAAGTCAGTAGCAGCATCTTGAATCTTCTCTCGCATTTTCGGCCAATTTGGGGATGGCAAAAGTACGGATAATTAATGGCTCACTATACCTTACTTTTCTGGGGTTCCTGATTGGTCCTTACAAACCAACTCAACTAACTACTCGCCATCAGTTGATGCCAAAACAGCAATTCTGAGCTCTTTAATAGCCAATACTTGCAAAATTGTCTACATCGCTGCTCTCTGCTACAATGCTATTTTACCGGTTTATAATTCATAAACCGCACCTTCGGAACGCCTTCAATCATTTCCAACGCAAATTGTGCAGAGGTAATACTTGTTGACGACGGCTCGAGCTGATTTGTCCATTGGTCTTGAATATCACCAAATAGTTTTGCTACTTCCACCTTCCGTTTATCATTCATCTTGACAATGATCTTAATCTCATCATGCTCCGACCGCTCGGTACCATCGGAGTTTCTAAGTTTTTTGTAATAGCTGCCCTGTGGAGAATCTTGATCCAATCCAAAATGAAGAACTTCGGGCTTAAGGTGGATGTCGAGAGTGTTAAGCTCTCCCTCAAAGAGACACAGCCGTATATGTGGTGCTATACATTCGTTGCGCAGTACTTTGAGTGGTTGGGTGTCGATCGGTTGATTTTCATTTTCTTCATCAAGAATGATATTGTACCCCTCTACAAGCATGCCAGGGTATCCAGATACCGCTGCCGATCTTATTAAGAATCCACTGATGGTGGTACTAATAGCTTTGGTGTCGCCAAGTTTGCCCGCAAGGATTTGATCTACCGCCTTGTCAGAATCAATTACCCTGCCAATACTGAACGCGCCGTCTAAAAGGCTTGCTATCCAAGATGAGTCGATAGTAAAGAACCGAATAGATTCTTTTGGTAGCAAGCGTTCATCTGGTAGCAGGTAGTTAAATGGTACACCATTGAGTAAACTGATATCGCTAAACCATTGCTCCACCTCTGGAGGCAGACCGATGTTTTTTTCGTCTAGGTGGTCATTGCTGGAAAGTGGTAAATGCGGTGTAAGTTCACGCTGCTCGGATTGCCGTATTTGTTGAGCATGCCTCCTTTTCCAATTATAGAGTTTCACGGAGACCTTCTTCTGTTGAAGGCACAATAAGCGACCGAGTTCCCATGCTGCCGCATAAGAGACATCAAACATGCCATGGTTATTGTCGTATCTGAGCAATTCGTCGGAATGATGGATCGGAAATAATGAAGTGTCAATTCCCTTATTGTGCAAACCCGGAACAAGTGGACCATGGTACCAGGACACGCTTTTGCCTCCTCTACGAAAATGATGTGCATGTGGCAAAAAACCTGCCGTAAGAAAGGGCTTGGCATTACTGTTAATATTATCGCCTGTAGGGAGTATGGGCGTTCCGCGGTCTAGCTTGTGAAGAAGCTCAGAAAAACTCTCCTTGTGAGTGATGCATGTTACCTGCCAACTTTTTAGACTAACCAAAGTTACCAAATCAGAATCTGCAGCCTTATCCCAGCGGAAGCTCTTATCTGCCCCGTAACGATTTTCCATTGATACCAGATGGATTACACTAGTACCTTGCGTTTGCGGTAGGCGGTTGCTAATGACAATAGACATTTCATTGCCTACGCTTTCGTAGCTGTCATTCTCAGCGTTTTTTTGTTCAGCTTGTCGAGCATGTGCAAGATGCCGCATTTCGTCGGCCGTAGGCACAATATCAGCTAAGACAGACTTCTTTGCATAGATTACAGTCACCTTTTCGTCGGTACTCGCGTATTCCAAATCGGCTATTCCAGGCCAGCCTTTATCGGAATTCTGTAGTGACCCCAAAGTAACTACCCGGCCGTTTAATTTTTGTTGTTGGATTTGGTCTTTACTCAAGGAATTACCTGGGTCGGTTTTTGTGTCCAACTCGTCCTCTTGGAAAACAAGAAGAGCTAACCAAGGGATTTTCCGTAGTGCATCTTCTTGAATGTTACCTTTCGCGGCAGTGTCGGGTTCCATAACCAAGCGTTCCCAGGGGAGTGTTGTTCTATTAAAGATAATATGAGGCAACACTCGGTGGTAATCTGTTCCAAGACTGCTTTGTGGAGGAAAATAGCTGTGAACTTGGGGAGGCGGAATGCTGAAACGATCTCCTAATACCGAAAAATGGAATGTAATCGGCTTTTCGGTTTTGTTTTCACCATCTATACCATGTCCGGTTAACTCATGGGTGAGGTTCAACTGATAATCACCACTGAGTAAGCCTGGCTCTTTATTTTCAATAAAGGTTAGATATGGAGCCTTGTCAGGATTTACTTTTGTTTTATCACTCATCTTCTAGCTAATTAGGAGGTCCATGAGCCCATTTCAGGTGCTTCAACTAAATCATTGGCCAAGTTGGAATTAATGCTAATGTCCAGTGACGCCAGGTTGTAACCTAAGTCTTGAAGTAGGGCATTTCGTGCCTCGACTACTTTTGGGTCATTAATACTATCACCGAGTGTCTTTCGCCACTCTGCGGAATAGCTATCACTTTCAAAAGGCCTAATCCCATTCCAATCATAAGCCGCTTCAATTGATTGGATATCATACGCTAAATTCTTGCGCTCAATTGGATGTGATTTGGAGGGTTTCACTGGTATAGCCGGCCGAATGGCAATACCCGATATGACATCCTGGATGACCTGTTTACCATTAACATCGGGAGATAACTTATCTCCCCACATAGCAGCGGGCATGTTTTTGGTTACCTTGCTTGTAGTGAATTCCGCGTTCATCGACTTACCATCTCGCTGCACAGTCACCGTGTGCACTGCACTTTGTACTGCTTCGAGTGCCATCGGTGCAACTCCAAAAGAAGGACCTGTATGACGCTCCTGTTGACTACTCTTATCGCCGAATATGGCTTCGGTTGCAGGGATCTGAGAGTTGGTGATTAAGACCATTTCTTTAGGGTGTACAATCCAACGTTCTGGTGAACTATCGGTCTTGTCGATTTTCTTAAGAAGGCCACTTTGTACTTGAACACTGCACATTTTATCCCAGGAAGGAAGGAAGGACGTCCTAAAATCTGACCACGGTATTGGCTGCGGCTTAGGTTTAGCACTCCCAAAGTGAATGCTAAAGGAAATAATCCATAGGTGAATGGTAGCAATGCCGCTGAAATCAGGTCCCCAAACTTTAAGGTCAGCACCCAATTCTACACTGATATGGTGCGTACCAAAGAAGTGAATAGTAAGGGAAACCCCGAGGTCGATATAAATCTCGGCAATGTAGAAGTACGGTTTCCAACAGAGCAAGAAGTTAGCTCCTGCTTTAAACCAAGCTTTGATTGATCCGGAGTGCCAAGTGGCTTCTAAGTAACCACCTGCCATTACTGCGTTCGGTACTAAAGCGAAATAGAAGCTGCCTTTGATCAGCAAGTCGGGAATAACTTGCCAATTGAAACCAATACGTGGCACCTTTGGAAAATAGGAAGGTACTCGATACTTTGGATGATAACCGCCAAGTGTTAGGACAAAGTCGCCGGATTTAGCACCATTAGCTTGGTCCTTAAACCAGACAATAAAAGCGAAGCCCCCCGTAAGATGACAATTGCGCGATAGTAGGAACGAGTTATTAGTCAGCTGTGCTAAAACCTCCAGATAACCAGCATCAGGGTCAAATACAGCTTTAATAGCCAACTGTATTTCGGCTAATGGACTTACACTGTTACCCTCTTCAGGAGTAGGAAGCACTAGTGTTGAAAGTCCTAGGACATCTACTTCGAAATGTTTGCCGAAACTCACCGCTACCAAAGCAAATGAATCGATGAGTTCAAAGGTGGTAAACTTCACTCCAACGGCTAGGAAATACTCTCCAATTTTTGGAGGAAGATAATTTCGAAGCCCATTCATGACCTGTTGCAGATAACTCCCACGAGAGGAAGCAGAGTTCATAGCAGGTTTAGGCAGATTTGAACAAGCCTGAGCGACCAGCGGAAAATTCTGCACTTGCGTGATACCTGGCATTAATATGCTCCGGTTGTAGCCGAACCCTGCTGCCAGTCCTGTAACAAAGAAGAATGGTGGTCCCCCTAATGGCATTTCCAATAAGCCATAAATAAATAAGGAGGTATGACCATTAACCCGAGCATAGGAACCCAGCGCTGAGATGTTAAACTCCTCCAAGTTGATGACAACCATCCCATCATATTCCCAATAACCGTCAAGGTTGCCCGCGGCTGGTATCCACTCTCGTAAGAAACTGCCACCAATTTCCACTGGACCTTCCTTAAAGTCGATTCCCAGTCCGTTGAGTGTAAAGTCGGGCAATTTCTTACCGATATCACTCAGTTTGGTACCTAATCCCAATCCATCTAGCGAAAGGGTGAGCCCTCCTGCCACCAAGGCAGCATCCATAAGTACCCATATTTCGCCTTTATCATATTTAAATCCTAACCGATTGAAAACGACAGGGCCAAAGCTTTTCTGAACATCAAACCAGGTAATGTTGCCACCGCCTTTATCGGGGCCTTGCGATATAGGTACAGGAGCTTCCGCTGCTGTTCCTGCTGCTGGACTGGGTTTGCTAGCTTCAGCATTTGGCAGGGCCACGGCCTCACCTTTGTCTTGCAAAGCTCCTGTCTTCTTGCTGACGCCAATGGGTAGGTTGAAGTTGTATTTGGCGCCACCGGCATCTAAATTGATGGATAACTCTACATTGGTGGTGATATCAGTGTCGGGTAGGCTTATGCCACCATCGGGTACCAGCCCCGCCAGTGTCTGTAATTGTTCTTTTTTGAAGAACGGTGCATTGGGCCCGGAAGCTACCATTGGCTGAAAGTCGAGCTTAAGCGTATCCGATGGTTTGAACATTTTGCCCACCAGCGGTAGATTAGCCATATTAATTCCACCTCCCATATTGAGCCCAAACAGATAGTGCGAGCCCGCATTGGTTTGTGCATTGCCTGTCCCTCCATTGGTGCCATTGGTAGCACCCTTTATATCTTCATACATGAAGAAGGCATCCTTCAAACTGATTTTTAGCGGAAAGTCGATATGACTGTCTATCGTTTTGACCAATTCCCCAATATCAACTGTACCACCCGAGAGGTTTTTGTAGATAGCCAGGAAGGAGGTGGCGTCGGAATTGCTGTCGAAAACCAGGTCAAATTCCAGTGTTTCACCTGCTAAGTGAAAGATGATCTGCCCGCTGGCGTGTTTGCTATAGGTATCATCAGTGGCTCTTTTGAGCTCGATGTCTATAATCATTTCCACATTTTCCTTGCTGCTGCCTTGTTTCTTCTCAAAAAAGTCCAAATCGCAGGAGAAGGTAAAGTCTTTGGTGGCTGTATTGAATGCTACCCGCAGTACTTTGATGTTCAGTTCCAGGTTGGCCAGGGATTTAGGTATGGCATCTGGTACTCCAAACTGTTTTTCGAAGTGGGCAATTAATTCCCCCAGGGGAAGATCCTCTACACTTAGGGCACCAGCAAAATCCCACCCTTTTTCGGGCGCAGTATGCGCAGCGTAGACGGCAATTTTAACGGGCTCTTTGGGTTTGTCACTGCGTTCAATAACGTATTCACTCCAAAAAGAGCCAGTGAGCTGCCCTTTGGGCTTGCCATTGTAGTTGAGTTGGAGTTCAAAGGCAGCATCGAGTGGCCCAACTTCGATATCTTTTATCCCCAAATGAAAAACGATTCTTCGTTCAGGAGGGTCGGCTAATAAGAGTAAATCTGTTAATGTTGGTCCTATTTGTTTGCCACCCGCACCTTTTTTTCCTTCGATATTACCCACCTGGAATCGTTCAAAGAGCTTTTGTGGTGAGGGGGCTTCTTCACCAGCCGCTGGCTGTGGCATTTGCGCCTTAATGTACATGCTAGGCAGGTTTGCCTTTGCCGTGAGGGTAATGCCTTCTACTTCTATTGTACCCATGAGCGTAGCAGCTGGGCTGCTCCCTGTAATTTCCACTTGAATGGCAATTTCCTCTATAGCCAACGCTCCGGGTATAAGCTCCCAAGACGGAGGGCTATCCCATTGCAAACCAAAACCTAACACCCTCGGGCTAGTAGCCGTCCTCTTTTGGTATTTAAGTGTAGATATACGGAGCTTACCCACTTTGTGGTCGATAACTTCTGCTGGTATTAAGCTGCCTAAACCCAGACTATTGTCGAATAGGGTTTGATCTAGCCACCCTAGAAAACTTGAGAGGTCATCCAGGGAAACACCAGGAGGTGGTAGGTAAAAATTGCCACTTGTAAGCTGTGTTTTTAAGGTTTGCAGATCCATGATACGATAGCTAGTGGATGAAGGTTATTGGTGTAAAAGGGCTACGGCGGGTACGCTTTGCTCGTAGGCGTCCGTTGCATTACTGCGGTTGTAGGTAGTGTAAGGTGCAAACCAGTGGGTGTACACATCCAAAACACTTTCTGTGCCAACACGCTGAATTTTATTGAGACTTATATTCAAGCCAGCAGCAAGCTTGAAGCCGAGTTGGAAGAGGGTGTTTTCGTTGGCGGTATGATCCGCCAGGCGTACCCGAAGGCGGATGGAGGCTAAGGTTGGAGTTAAGGTAGAGACAGTCGGCGTCTCTGGGGTTTTCAGCGCAGTAATGGCGGCCTTTACGTTGCTGTTACTTAGCATGTCCGGCAAGCGGTATTGAGTCTGCTTTTTGTTAGTAAGGAAGGAATTGGACTTTCGTTTAACATCCACAGTAGTAGTAGTAGTAGTGGTGAGTTTGAAAGCATGGTTGGCTTCCAGTATGATACCAGAATAAGCCGTTAGCTCGGAATCGGCATCGTCTTCGATTTTAGCAGCAGTAATAAAAGCCTTTAGATCCGCTAATTTTACTCGTAGTTGCCGGGCTAAGTCGGTCAGTAATTGCTGGTCTTTGGGTACGGCGGGGTCTTTGCCTGCTAGTTGTCGAGCAATTCTTACCAGTTTTCCAAAACTTACGGATACGCCAAAACTCAGTCCGCTGCCTTGTTCCATTGGTAGGCTCACCGTCTTATCCGTACCAGTGATCAAAGGTGTATTATATTGCCAGAAAGTCTGCACAGAACGATACGTCAGCATGTTATAGACAAACTCCTTACCGGCGTCTGCACTAGCACCTTTTTCAAGACCGTAATCAGTCACCTCCGCTCCCAGCTCTCCAATGACAGTAGCATTAATCGTGGCTTGTCGATAACTCAGTTGTGTATCTTGTGTACTCACCAGCGGGATGCCTTTATCAGACAAAGCGAAAGACTGATAGCGATAGCTGGTAAAACCCATTTGGCCCTCAGCTTGCACCCCAACAGAAGCTGCGATTTTGGCGTTCGCCCCTACGGCTTCTCCCTGTATACTGCCGTCTGCATTGAGTTTGGCTTCCGCTCCCGCAGTGGCCGAGCCACTGGCACTGGGAATAAAGGAAAAAACCGATAGAAAACTCAGTTGCTGATAGGGTGCTTTGAGCGTAGTGGCACCGCTTTTTGTTGGTATGATTCGTTTTGTTTGCTCTGCTGATTTAGCGGCAGTAAGGCTAGCTTTGTACCAGGCAATTTGCTCCTTAATCTGTTGGAGTTGGATTTTACCAATAGTGGAACTTTTTGCATAAACCTCGTAAAGGGTTTCGAGTTTGTCAAGATCCTTCAGTAGTTCTTGCGTCTTTGTTCCATCGAGTTTTTTTTGCGCAATATCTATGATTTGCTCTAGCGTAGATAGTGCCTGGTCTTGCTGGATTAGGTCACCTAACATTGACTTGGTTTCGTCAGCAGCAATAGCTTGTAGTTGTCCGGCCAAATCAAGGCCGCCGTTCAACTTCTTTAAAGCAGTTTGCACACTTTGGAGTTTGGCAGTATAGCCTTGCTCGTTCAATTGTAGTGCTACCATCTCCAAAATATACTCAAACCATGATACGACCTCCTGTTTAAGCGCCTTTTTGCTGGCGGCACCAAGTACCGTTTTGAAATCGGCTTGCAAGCCGGCATCATTACCATTGACATACCAGCCGGGAGCTTTGTCACGCAAGTGCATGAGTTGCCCTTTGAGTGCTACACCCGCTTTTAGATTGGCCTCAGCAGAAAGGGTCATAGCCAAGCCAATCGACTCTGGATTAGTACCCGTAGCGGCTCCGCTGGTAAAGCTATTACCAATATCAAAGTTGCCATCTAAACTGAGGGTCAGGACTTGCCGCTTGCCACTCATACTCAGAAAACAGACGGGTTTACCCCCCTGCCAACGAGTAGGACTTTTCGAAGAACTACCCGCTAGTATTTTAGGGGCATTGCGATGAATAATCATCAAAGCAACACTAAGTAATTCACCCTTGGCGCCTACTTTCACATCAAGACTGGTGAAGCCAGGTAAAATGAGGTCGCCAAAATCGAAGGATAGATCAACGGCCAGTTCCCTGCCGTATTCACCAATGGTGCTGCTGAGGTTACCCTTATGGTCGGGCATCACGACCAGGAATCGCTGGTACAATTCCTCTGGCGTATAGGGCGCAAAACGAGCAGGAACAACGGCACGTTCATCCTTCAGTGTTCGGACTGCACCTATGAGGCCTCCCTGAATTTGTTGCGTACTACGAGTGGATGGGTTGGGCATAGAAATGGAGAATATCGGTTGCTTAATCGGTTGTTTGACTCCTTCCTGGTCTCCTGTTCAGGATCAGGAAAGAGCCATTTGTGAATGAACAAGACATCTACTACTCGAGGGTGAGGTTCCTGCACTGATGGTATGTTCATATGCATAAACCACCTTCCCTTGTCTGCTTTTATTCGGATAGTCCTTCCAGTATTCAGACGGTAATCTGAAGCCTGAATTCTCTCGGTAATCATTGCTGATGTTTAGCGTAAAGTATTGCATAGGAAATTACTTTAGGTTGGGGCTTCCAAGAATAAGTTTCTTAATAAGGAAGCTCCGTCTTGGCAATTTTTTTGCTAATGAACAGTACGTTCACCATCCAATTAGGGTGATAGGAATTGTCATCGGGCAGGTTTAAGTCTATACGCCAGGTTTCAATTGTGGTGGTTTTCGGAGGAACAGCAGGAGCAGTATACTTTTCCATTCGGAAGTACCAGTCGTGGCTCTTCAATTCTTGGACATCATAGTTGTTGGCGTAATACCCCCCTATGAATGCGATATACTCACTTGTTGGCACTTTAGTGTCGTTGATGCCTTCTATAGAGGCAGGAAATTGATGCCAATAGATCAGTGCTTGATAATTACCAACTGTAATCGGACCGGTAAAATTAGTGCCGCCTTCCGCCCACATCTTGATGCTTCGGTTGTTTTTGCCTTCTTCCCCGGCTCCGATTATATCAAGGCTGTCTGAATATTTCTTGTAGATGATTCTTCCAGCATCAACCTGTTTGTCTTTGACTTCCGCACCTAACTCGATTCCATTACCTCTGCCCGCTATTGATAAGCTCATATTTGGCTCGGTGGTGCCAATCCCAATCTTGTTCGGTGTAGTGACAATATTAGCCTCCAAGGCAATTCTACGTTGATTGTCTGTTCCTGTAACTCCACCAATATGCAACCAATTTGGCCCCTGATTTGGAATAGGCATGACCCCTATCCAATTATCAGGATAAGGTTTACCCGTTGCGTCGAGGAACCTTAGTTGACCATTCTTGACGTTAATGCTATTGTCGACCGACAGCGCACCACTGATATGGTTATTTCCAGTAACTTCAAGTTTTCCTCTTACCGTGGCGGCTCCTGCTATAGTAAGTTCACCACCTACATTTACCTGGTTATCTACCTCTAGAGTGCCCGGTATCCGTACTTTTCCATTCGTATCGGCTGTGAGCCGGAAGCCACCTGCCCATAGGCCAATTTCGCTCGGACCGTTAGCGCCTACAAATTTTGTACAGTCGCTATCTACCCACAGACCACCGGCATCTCCACTCGATTGTATCCGACCATTTACAATCAGTGGCACACCTTTATGGTCTATATCATTCCTTGTGCCTACTTCCAAAGTTGCCTTTGGCAGCACTCCCACACCCACCATACTTCCTTTCGTGACAAGCGGAGTCTTAAGCACGGGTACCAAAAATTCACCGCTACCGTAATTTGGCACATCTCTAAACTGGAAGTACAGATTGGTATACCCAGAAGCAAGACTAGTTTTGATTCCCTGGATAGTGACAAGCAGCTCCGCTAAACTATGTAATTTGAAGGTGGTTCCTGGGTCTGGGCTAAACGTCCAGAAGTACTTACCGGCACCAGACTCACTTCTCAACTGTGTCCAGCCTTTAGGTAGAGAAACCGTGTAGTTTTTCACCTCGCTCTCTGTTCCCATTGCCCAGCTTTTACTTTCGTTGGCAAGTTGTACATCAAAACCGATACTAATGGTGCTGTCCTTGGCAAAGACAAGGTCGCTTTCAGATGAGGGTGCACCCGGTTCAGGAATCGTCATATTCACAGCCACCAACTCAAGCGAATTGGAGGCATTGTCCTCATTGAGGATTAGATTGTGGTCGCGAAAGGAGAACTGTAATGGAAGCTGCCTGTTGATCAGACGATTCTCTACAGAAATCCTAAAGGACGTTTTTAAGGCTTCGTCAGGTATGTTGTTCCCTTTTTTATCCTTGAAGTTCACCCCATCAAGGGTAATGTCAGAATATCCAGAAGAAGGACGGTCACTTGCCATGAAATGCTGCAATTCAATGTTTAAGCTAGTATTCTGCTTAAGAACCGTATCCGGGCAAATGATGTAAAAAGTATAGGAGTTTGGTATTACACCCTGTTCTGCCTTACTTATTCGAACGCTGCTCCCTTTCTCCACTGGATCTAGGTTAGTTTTAGCCGTACTATCGGAAAGTACATTGCCTGGGAAGAAGAGCTTGAAGTGATAATTATCCTTATTTGGATCTCCTGCAAGATTACTAAGATGTATATCAGTATCGCCAATGTTACTTATTCTCAGTGTTAGCGTTTGAGCTCTCTGATCATTTAAAGCCACCTTTTCGGTGTAAAGGGTGGAGGTATTGCTATAGGTATTGATCAGTTCAAAACTAAAATATTGCATGTTTTTCTGTGTTTTTGTTTTTTGACGGAGCAGCGGAGAAGTATTTCATCGAATGGTCAGCCGATCACAACTCCGAGCTGCTCTTCACTAATTGCAGGTTGATGGCCTTGCCATGTTAAGAGAATGACATGCTCAAAGACAAGTAGTCAATCAATTGGCTACTGTTTAGCTGAAGCTCTGTACCAGGGCTTTATTAATGAAGACACAATCAACCGTTATTTGTGTTAAGGGCTTAACATTCCATTGGTCCACAGGCAGATCTACAAAGACCCACAGTATACCATTGCCTACAGTGTCTGGTGCTATGCGAATAGAAAATGCAGATCGATTGTGCTCATACACATCCCAGTTGAGAATATTGTATCCTGCAACAATGCCTACATAGTCTGACGCATGGCGGTTAGTAGTTGCGCACACTGATCCAACAGAATACCGGAGTTGCTTAGGCTTATCTTCATGTTTCGCGTATTGTATTCCTTCCCCGAGTTTGAGGACAAAACTTTGAGCTTCAATGGGAGCCTTGTTTTGATGGAGGAGTCGCCCATTAAATGTTAGATCAGAGTTGGTGGTCAGCTTACCTGCTACGCTAAGATCATTACTCATGTTGATGTTGCCATTATTTTGGATGGTCATCCGAAAGGCATTATTATTCCATAAGGCAAGTGTCGTGTTGTCATAAGCACCTATGAACATACTTTTGTCTTCACCAAACCACATTCCTGGTGATTTGCCTTTGCTCATAAGGCGGCCATCAACAGTCAGCTCTATGGTGTCGTCTCCACTGTCACCTATCGCTAACTTGCCGTTTATCGTTACGTTTTCCTCTACACTTAGATTCTTGTCTACGGTTAGGTTTTCCTTTACAACTAGACTTTTATTCAAGGTGCTTTCGCCATCGACGGTGAGTTGTCGAGCAATGGTAGTATTTCCAGACTTGTCTACTGTGAGGCAATCGTCATTATCAAGATAGAGTCTGATCCCATTATCACCATTACTACCAATGAAAGTGCGCCGATCCGCGTCGAGCCACATACCGCCGGAGGTGCCCTTGGACATGATACGCCCATTGACTGTTAGCTCGATGTTATCGGTTCCTTTTCCACCAATGTCTAAGGTGGTGCTGGGCTTCAGTCCAATACCTACCTGATGACCTCGGGTAATAAGAGGGGTCTTGAGCACCGGAATAGCAAATTGGCCACTTCCGTAGTTGGGAACATCTTGGTAGCTAAAGTAGATACTAGCATAGCCAGCTGGCAGATCTGTTTTGATTCCCGTTATCTGAACCACTAATTTGCTGAGGCTCGTCAGTGTTGTTTTTTCGGAAGGTTTGAAGGTCCAGCCTATTTTCCCAGTGGCGTCAATAACGCTCTCTGAATCTTGGACCCATCCATCCGGGAATGTAACATGCGTATCGCTGACGCTTCCTTCTTTGGCAAGTGCGGAGGGCCTACTGTTATTGGAGAGCTCTATGTCAAAAGAAACAGATACTCGGCTATCGGTGGTGAAAACAATATTCTCGGCGTCCGCTAACGACTTGTCGGCTACCGTAGCCATGTTGATCGCAAGTAGCGTGAGGTCACTTCCAATGGCATCGTTATTCAATACGGTATCGTGATCCTCGAATGTAAAGTGAAGTGGTAAAAGACGATTGATGAGGTTGTTCTTGATCGTTAATTCGCTTGTTACTTTTAACGCATCGTTACTGATAGGTTGATCAGCGTTTTGGAGGTTACAACCTTCAAGGTGTACCATTCTATTAGTTGTTGAATTTTGATCAGCAGCTAAAAAGTTATCTAAATTGATTGTTAAGATGCCTCCGGCCTTCCACTCTGATTGTTTGCAGATTAAAAAGAGTTGATAGGTGTTAGGCATTAGGCCTTTTTGTAGAATACTAGTTGTAAGTGAATCTGAAGCAGCAGCTTTATAGTGATTGAAACTATACTTAGAGAGAATGTTGGCAGGAAAGAACAAGCGAAAGTGATGGTTTTCTTTATCGGGAGTGCCATTGATTTGCTTAAGTGTAATGTCCTTGTCACTAACGTTCTTGATCTCTAACTTTAATCGGGATGCCAACTCGTTATGGAGCGCAATTTGTTCGGTATATAGCAGGCGGTTATTGCTGTAGGAGTTAATTAGATCAAATTTGATGTATTGCTGCACGACGATATGAGTTTTAGTGGTTATGGAATACGTTTTGACGGGTTTTAGCTTGCACTTATGTTGTATTTGTAGGTGGATCCGGCTGTAGGCGAAGCCACCCCTCCCTAATTTCCTGGCGGCCGCTAAATTTGGCCGTTTCATGAAACGGGTTGATGTAAGATTGACCAATTAAATCTTCTAGCTGCGGTAGCAAATCAGCTAAGGCCTCCGCTTCAGGTTTTGGAAATGGATGGCGCTGATCGGTCGGCGTTACGGTAGCAGCATCAGTACGAGTAGAGCTAGGTATAATCCAATTATACTGGAGGAGTAAACTCCAAATATGTTCTACGCGAGAGGGGAAATGCTGAGCTAGGCTCTTTTTTTCTATATGCCCAACTTTACTAACCGTGCGCCAGCCTTGAGCTTGTTTGTCGGTCCATGCCCAGTGATAGCCGGCCTCTATAGGAGTGCCAATATTTATCCGTTCTTCGTCGGTTAGCAAGGGGCCGGTGAAGAAAACCACCTCCAGTTGTTGTAAGGTTTTGGCAAATTGGTCAGAGGGGATATGTATGGATTTGGTAGGTAGTACCCCACTTGTGGCATGAACCTCTCCTTTAGGGTCAACTAACATGCTGAGGGTGTACTGCCTTGGATTTTTTGCTGAGGCGTTGAGGTAGAACAGTGGTGTTCCGATTGTGGATTTACTTTGACTGGCATAGTAGTCGTTATTCACGTAGTAGGTGTGAGGCTGTAAATCATCGGCATTGGTGTCTTCTTCCCAACAAAGAACTAAGCCATCATTAAATTGGCTTCTTTCGCCAATCCGTACCGGAATTTCAACTTCCTCATACCTATAGGTAGTGGGATCTGGTTGCTGGTTACCAGGATAGGTTTTTACATATGCCCAGTTTTGGCTGTAGGCGGGCTCTCCTTTACCCTCCATGGATAAATTGGCTCTAACGAGTGCCAATGGACGGCCTATCAGCAAGGATAATCCTTGGTGTTGTGGAGTGGATTCTGGTTCAATATTGTCCAGTGCTAATTTAAGGTCCTGTATCAGTTCGTCCATATAGGAGTTATCTGTCAGTGCCTTACTGCAGAACCAACGCACCATACGACGTAAGTAGTCATTTTCAATGGCTTCAGGTAATGCGGGACCTAGATGCCCAGGGAATAAGCGCCAGTTTCCAGCTTGATCTATATAGCCTAATGGGTTTCCGCTTTGCTCATAAATCATTAAGCTATTGTCTAAGAAATTGGGCAACACCCATCCGCAAATAGGAGTAGTAGCAGGATGATCGTTCATTTCCACCTGCTCGTCTGCTGCCGAAAGCCACCGAAAATTGAGGCGGGTCGGAGGTACAAAACGGGGAGGCAACGTGCAGTGTGCCTGACCGTTTGAGGCCAATGGTTCAGAGCTTAAGATTGGAGCAGGTTCTTTTTGGCCTACCTCGTATGTGAGTGAGCTCCGCCGGCCGAAATTGTCAAGAATATTTAGTTTGGAAATATTCATTTGGCCTGCCCGGACCGGCATGAATGGGTTGAGTGGTCTTGGACTAAGGCGGTTTTGCCCCTGGATGATCTGCCGCATTTTATTGGAAAATGGAAAAAAGTCGACATCCTCTTCCACTAGGTCCAAGACTGGTAGCTGGTACATCTGCTGTAGGGTCAGCATTGCAGCATTAAAACCACTTAAAGATTGAGACAGGCAGTTGGTTGCTAGTGCTTTTTCATAAGCAACCAATGATAAAAGTAGGTCAAATGCTAGTTTTTCTTGAGGACTTGTACTTTGGCCCGTACCCCATTTGATCAGCTGGTCGATATTGTCCTTTTGCTGAAGCCAACTTGTCGGGGCGTTTTTCCCGATCATTGACTTGATATGAGCAAAGTTGGACTGCCGAATTAACCATTCTGATAAATTCAAGTCCTTGGCCTGGTCAATGATATAAGAAGCAGATTGATTGGTTTCACTAACATTGTGCGCCTTGTACAGGGTCGAAAGATCGTAGGCTTCTAAAAGTTCGATGAGGTAAGCACGTATCTTTTGTTTCAGCTGAATAGATGCGTGTGGCGTGATAATTGAATAACCTCGGAAAGAGGAGTTTGCTGACATATTAATTTTCAATGCCTTCGTAGATTGCAATTCGCACTTGTTCTCTGGAAGCTGGTAGCGCCCCAGAGTAGAGTTGGATTTATCAATCAGGTAGGCCTCACTATATTGATGAAGATCCCCAAATTGATGTTGTGGTCCTTCTTTATCAGGCGCAAATACGTCCACTTCCCATTCTAGGAAAAAAGGCTGCCATGGATTACTGGTTTCCGTGTGGAAGGCAATGTTGTCTGGTTCTTGTGCTGCTAGTGATTGAGCATACTGCTTTACCGCTTGAAATTGGGAAATACTCCTGGGTACATTATGCCATGCCTCCTCAAGCTCAATAGAATATACGTCAAGTAGTTGGTTGGCTTGGACTTGTCCACTAGACCTAAATCGTGTAGCCTCCGTCGCTGCTGGACCCGTCAGGAGAAGACTAGGTTCATTAGGTGTCCAGAACCGCGGTGCTGCCTTAGGCTGAAGTACTAGCCATGCTTGCTTGGTCAATGCTGGAAATAAGGTTTGTAGGACTAGGCGATTATAGCGCATTTGAAGGGGTAAATCCCAATTCTGCTTCGCATTCACTAGTAGCGCAATGGCCTCTTGAGGTAGGTAGTCTTTTGCTGATGTTGAAAACTGCTTAGCCTCATCCCTGCTCCATTGAGTTGCATCCTTCCTGATGAGGTCCTGCGTGGTCTTGGGCAATTCAAGTGGGAAAATATGCTGGTACATAGAAGGCAATACGAGAAAGCTATTGAGCATCTTGATTATTCGCTCGTGATCATCAAATCCTTGCTCTAATTGTCCAGTCAGATCTTGAATCAGATCGTTTTCTTTGTACTTGAGTAATTGTACTTTTAGCATGGCCCAATCCTGTACTTGGTCCCCGCTAATAAGTTGTAGGTTGATTAATGCCTGGGTCAGTTCTTTCCTCATCTTAATCAGGAGTTGCTGAGAAGAGACCAATTTATTTTCAAAGTCTTTCAACTTCTGTTGCCAATTGTCTTCGATATAGTTCGAGCGGACAACATCTGGATTTGCAGGTGGAGATGACTCTTCATAGTATGTGAGTTCTAAGTACTTACACCAATCTGCAAATAATTGTGCCCTGGTATCGTCTAGACTCGCAGATAGATGATCCACCTTAGCCTGAAGAATATTGAGTGAATTTAAGCGTGCAGCTAGTGAATCAGGTAGGGTTTGTTCCGTGCTTTGTTGACTGCTGTCAGCTTTGGTATTCGTAGCGTTTATGGCACGTATTGTCCATAAAGTTCCAGCGGATTCAGCTGTGAAGCCTTTAGTATGTCGATATTCCAAGAATTTCGCACCAATGTCTAACTGGCGATTACCCTTTGCTTCAAAAAACTGTATCGCTTCGAGATAGTCCTCTGTCTGTTGTTTGTATTGATTAGCAAGTTGATTTGCCAAATAGGTGGAGAGGGCCTCTGTCCCTGAATTCCCGATGGTAACGCTTTCGATGTCGGGCATTTGATACGACGAGCTTACTATCTTGCTTGTATCTGCTAAGGTCACTCTGCCATAACACAATAATCGTAGTTGATCAATATCACCAATGCTTTCGAGTATATGGTCGCTAAGTACTTTTTCGATAGCTGATTGAGCATAAGCGAAGGAAGGGCCAAGGTGGCTATTTAGGTCGTCATTGACTGCCCCCTTTGCTAAGGTGGCTTTCTGGTCGGTTTTGGAGGATATTGTGATCCATTTCTTAGAAGCCATGGCTGCCCAGATAGAATCAGCCGTCTTGTCTTGATCTAATCCCACCTTGTTACTAATCGATTGCCAAACGCTTTGGGTAAATGCAGCTTTATCAAGCGCTAGCGGTAGCCACCAACCAAAGGATTCTTTGATGGCTTGCAAGAGTGCTAATCCGTTTGGTGTGGTTTGTTTCTTCAGGAAGGATTGAACGAAAAAACGGAAGTAATCCTGCTGTGTTTCTCGATACCAGCCGAAAACCTCATATGTCAGGCTATCCTGCGCCTCCAGGCCGTTGTCATAGCATCCGAATACACTTCGACAATTGGGATAAAAGGCTGCGAAGGTAGGGTCTCCACCACCTAGTGCAGTGAGTGGATTAACAAGATAATCGTAGTCTTCATCTGGATCCCAAACCCCATCACCTAAAGGAAAACCCTTAAAAGTCATGCCTACTCTTTGATAAGGAGGATTGGCAGAAAGCTGCAGTTTGGGGACGCTTTCCCCTTTACCGTTTAATGTTTTTGCAACGCTAAATCTTGGTTCGAAAAGGCCTTGATCTATGGGAAGTGTGGTGGGATTTGTTTGGGATGCACCCTCGGTAGAATGGGATTGAACAAGATCACTGATCACCTGAATGCATTGATCCGGAGTGACTTGATCAATATTGTCGGTATCGTCATATCTATTCACCCACCAGCAAGTGGGTACAGCTGGGAAAGCGGAATGATCTAGGAGTCGTTCAATAATATCCCGACGCTCCGTGATAACATCAGGTATCGCTCCACTGAATTTCTGACGCTCATCTTTTGGTTGTACCTGGGCTAAGACTGGAATATCCTTAAGTGGAGTAAGCCAACCTATTTTTATTAGTGCCTTCCATACCTCGTCACCATCACTTACAAGATGAGGGTTGTTCCCATTGGCATCAACCACTGGATATTCAAAACCAAAGGTCCCACGAAAGGTTTCTAGTCGGACTATTGGGAGCCTCATATTCTGAGTGAAGGCATTCGGTAGAGACCAATGCAAATGCACGCCGGCCTCCAATATAGTTTCACCAGAAGTTGCGGATTGATCGTCTGCGGTAATAGAGAATGGCTCCCGAACCAGAGTTTTACCGAGATACGCAGCCGGTTCCTCCGCCCCATCCCAAGGCGTTTTACTAAAATCAATTGTAGGACCAGCAACCCTTAGATTTTCTGGGGTCAATAAGGCATCTATATGGATAGGCACCATGATAACCTTACCAAAGGTATCACTCATGAATATAGGTATTAAGGGGTAGTGCATCTACGCAAATGCGAAGAAGTACTATCCTAACGGTGAATTCAATTTCAAAAAATAATGGGCGGGCATTGTAGCCCGACCTGACATTTCAGTGTAGAGAATATTGTCTTCGTGGTTGGGGAGAGAAACTGTGGATTAACTATCACCAGTTACGGCTGCAGAACCTGGAGGTGACAATTGCCCAGAGGCTTGCTGTTGAATTTTTGCTATCAGTTGATGCACACTTACAAATGGTTGTTGCCCTAGGGCATCCAAGATTTGATTGGCCTCGTCGACTGTAAGTTGAAAGGTTAGTTCTTGCATAGTAGATGATGCTAATCAATGTTTAATCACAGTTGCAGAAGCACCTATGATTACAAGATGTTTGCCGCCCTGAATTTAGCCAATTTTAGTTTAATGCCAAATCATCTTTTGACGAAAAACAACAGCTTTAACATGTTGTCATTCGTTGTTTTGTTGGTAAGTTTCTGATTTTAAGTATTTTATAAAATGCATTTTGCCATTGTTTACATACAGCTTTTGGCGCAAGAATTATATGGCGGTAATTCTCTGTGTTAGAGAATCAACTTGGTATCAAGTGCAGTTCCGATATTGTCTAATTAAAGTAGGACAAGTACAGCGGATGATCCAATATTGCCAGTCAAAGCCCTTCCCCTAAGTCATTCAATTCTCTACCTAATCCGTACCCACTATCTCACGAAGAAGCCTCCCTCTACGCAAAGGAGAACTAACTCAACTAACGAGCTACTAAGCGTTCCCCAACGCGAAAGAAGAACTAACCCAACTAATTTAATTAACCCAACCAACCCAACTAACCCAACTACCCTCTAAATCACCTAACCAATCCCTACTATCTCGCTTGCAAGCGCGCCCCGACGCTAGTTATTTCTTACCTTTGCGCTTTCTTTCAAAATCAAGGCACAAAGTTTCATGTCTGCACGTAAGATTCGCTCTGCACTTGTTTCCGTTTATCACAAGGACGGCCTCGAGGAAATTGTCAGAGAACTACACCAGCAAGGCGTACAGCTATACTCCACTGGCGGTACCCAAAAATTCATTGCTAATCTGGACATTCCGGTAACGGCGGTAGAAGATCTCACTACGTATCCTTCTATCCTGGATGGTCGTGTGAAAACCCTACACCCAGCTGTTTTTGGTGGTATCCTTGCCCGTCGGGAGCAGGATCACCTGGACCAGCTCGAGAAGTATGGTTTGCCGGAGATCGACCTCGTTATTGTTGACCTCTATCCGTTCGAAGAAACAGTGGCAACGACCAACGAAGAAGCTGCTATTATCGAGAAAATCGATATTGGTGGTATCTCCCTAATTCGGGCCGCTGCCAAGAACTACCGCGACGTTGCAGTTGTGCCTAGCCGCGCGGAGTACGACATGTTCTTGGAAATGCTGAAAGAAACTGGCGGAGAGCTAGAAATGGAACACCGCCGTGAGTTGGCGCGTCGTGCTTTCAAAATCTCTTCCAACTACGATATTGCGATATTCAACTACTTCAATGAAGGAACAACAGATATCGCCTTTAAGTACAGTATCCACCGTTCTGATATCCTTCGTTACGGCGAAAATCCACACCAGTCAGGTGTTTTCTTCGGCGACTTCGAAGCGGTTTTCGATAAGCTAAGTGGAAAAGATATCTCTTACAATAACCTGGTGGACATCGATGCAGCAGTGCAAATCATGCGTGAGCTACGTGTAGGTGACCCAGCTTTTGCCATTCTTAAGCATACCAATACTTGCGGTTTGGCAGTGCGCCCTACTTTGAAAGAAGCTTGGGATGCAGCTTTAGAGTGTGATAATGTGTCTGCTTTCGGTGGTATCTTCATCTGTAACACTACTGTTGACTTACCTACAGCGGAGGCCATCAATGAGCTTTTCTATGAGGTGCTTATCGCTCCTGACTTTGCTCCGGATGCACTGGAACTTCTGAAGAGTAAGAAGAAGCGGATTCTCCTTAAGCTTAAGGACTACGCGATCGGTACTCGCTCTTTCCGCTCCTTATTAAATGGTGTGGTAGAGCAGGATACAGATTTGCGTCAAGAAACTACTGCCGATCTGGAGGTGGTGACCAAGGTTGCTCCTACACCTGAGCAGGTTTCTGATTTGCTTTTTGCTAGTATCGCGGTAAAACACCTTAAGTCGAATGCCATTGCGCTAGTGAAGGATAAACAACTCATTGGTATGGGCTGTGGGCAACCATCGCGCGTAGATGCACTAAAGCAGGCAATCGCAAAAGCAAAGGCTTTCGGTTTTGACCTCAATGGTGCTGTAATGGCTTCTGATGCTTTCTTCCCGTTTCCAGATTGTGTGGAAATTGCGGATAAGCAGGGCATCAAGGCGGTTATTCAGCCAGGTGGCTCTATCAAGGATAAGGATAGCATCGCCTATTGTGATGGGCACCAGATGGCAATGGTCATGACTGGGCATCGTCACTTTAAACACTAAGAATTCCTTTAGGGTAATTAACATTCCCTTAAGTTACGTGGGTATCAGGTAAGGCGTCAAAAGCAGTGAACAAGACGTTATAAAGTAACAGCACGAAAGCAAGAAGTAATTCTGTTTTTTAATAATTGGCAAAGCGAATCATTTTAAGCTTGTCAGTTTTTTGAAAAACGTAAAGAGAATTGAAGATTGATTTCTGCGCAATACGATGAACGTACAAATTCGCGGTATTTATGCGCAATTTGGTCATTGACATAGGAAATAGCAGGGTGAAATACGGTGTATTTCTGGATGGAGAACTCCATTCTGAACATCACAACAAAGCGCTTTCATCCGCTGATATTTTCAGCTTGGCAACCAACCACAGCTTGAAAAATATCATCTATTCAAGCGTGGCAACCGTTTTGCCAGCTGATTTGGAAGAGGAAATCCGCAAGGATTTTCGCTTGCTACAGTTGGATCAGCACCTGCCACTACCCTTTGTTAATGCCTACGCCACACCGGCTACCCTCGGTAAAGACCGTTTGGCGGCCGCTGCGGGAGCACGGCACTGGTATCCGAAAAGCAACTGTCTAATTGTCGATGCAGGTACTTGCATTACGCTGGATGTTCTCCGAGCAGATGGCGTATACCTCGGTGGAAATATTTCGCCGGGTATTCGAATGCGCTTACTGGCTATGCATCAGCAAACGGCACGCTTACCATTAGTAGAACCGGTATCATCTCCAGAACTATGGGGAACAAGTACCGAGACTGCATTACAGAATGGAGGCCTGCTAGGGGCAGCTTTGGAAATTGAAGCTTTGGCTCAGCGCCTTCAGCAACAGTGGCCGGATCTGAAAATTGTGCTAACGGGCGGCGACGCAGCTTTTTTGGCGAATAGCCTGGAATGCAAGATATTTGTGCACTCAAATTTAGTCCTGTGGGGGCTAAACAAAATTTTAACCTATAATGTCGAACAGCTGGCATAAGCTAATTGTGGTTCTCATTTTCACTTGCTTCAGTGCAGTAGCCTGGGCGCAGGTGTCTAATGATAATATCAGCCCGAAGATCAATTCACCATTGTCGCGCTTCGGTCTGGGCGACTTTATTCCACAATATTTTGCTGCCCCGGGAGCAATGGGGGGATTGAGTGCCGCATGGCAAGACCCCTACCATATTAATATGCTCAACCCGGCTTCGCTAGCTAGCTTGCAGGCAACAGCGTTTTCCGGCGGACTATATGCTCGTAATTCTACCTTGTCGACGCCTACTGGAGAAGACAACGCATGGTCGGGCAACTTGCAATATCTGGCATTGGCTTTTCCACTACGGAACCCAATCAACCAGGCCCTGGATCGTCAGTCGAATTCCTGGAATGCAGGTATGAGTATTGCTCTTGTACCACAAACGCAGGTGGGGTATAACATTAGTCTGGTGGACATGGATACCCCTGGCATTGAAATAACTACCAATACCCTGAAAGGATCT